>CAZADA010000012.1:0-37740 GCA_964483775.1 uncultured Caulobacterales bacterium | reverse complement strand
AATGCATCGTTCAGTGAAGCTGGCGGCGGCGTCGGCGAGCAAGC
Source organism: uncultured Caulobacterales bacterium (assembly GCA_964483775.1). GTDB lineage: Bacteria > Pseudomonadota > Alphaproteobacteria > Caulobacterales > Maricaulaceae > CAZADA01. The sequence goes on along the minus strand of CAZADA010000012.1, from coordinate 37,696 downwards.
GAATGGATTGCAGCATGGCGTTGGCCATCATGGGCTTGAACACATTCAGCTCGAAATGGCCCTGGCTGCCGGCGAAACTCGCGGCCGCGTTGTTGCCCATGACTTGAACGCACACCATGGTTAGCGCTTCGCATTGGGTGGGATTGACCTTTCCGGGCATGATCGAGGAGCCCGGCTCGTTTTCAGGTAAGGCTAGCTCGCCAAGACCCGAGCGCGGGCCCGAGCCGGCCAAGCGGATGTCGTTGGCGATCTTGAACAATGAGCCTGCGATCGTATTCAGCGCGCCGTGGACGGCCACGTAACCGTCTTTGGAGGCCATCACTTCAAACTTGTTGGGCGCGGTCATGAACGGCAAACCTGTCGCGTCCGCCATGTATCGGGCGAAGGCTTCGGCGAAACCTGCCTTGGCGTTCAGACCCGTGCCCACCGCCGTGCCGCCCTGGGCGAGGGGGTAGAGCTCGACGAGCGCCGCTTCGAGACGGCGCAAGCCGCTGTCCACTTGTGCGGCGTAGCCGGAAAACTCCTGGCCGAGGGTGAGGGGGGTGGCGTCCTGCAAGTGCGTGCGGCCGATCTTCACAATGCTTGCGAAGGCTTCAGCTTTCGCTTGCAGCGCGTCGCGCAAGCCCGTCAGGGACGGCTTCAGCGCATGCTGGATCTGTTCGGCGGCCGCCACGTGCATCGCCGTTGGGAATGTATCGTTGGAGGATTGGCCGCGATTGACGTGATCATTGGGGTGAACGGGGTCCTTTGAACCCACGACGCCGCCGAGCACTTGAATGGCGCGGTTGGCGACCACCTCATTGGTGTTCATGTTGGATTGGGTGCCCGAGCCGGTCTGCCAAACCGACAGCGGAAAATGGGGGTCCAGTTCGTTGGCGGCGACTTCTTGGGCCGCGGCGCTGATGGCGTCGGCGAGCCGTGGCTCAAGTTCGCCCAACTCCTTGTTCGCGCGGGCCGCACACAATTTAACCAGGCCCAACGCGCGGATCATAGCGGCTGGCATGGTTTCGGCCCCAATGGGGAAGTTGATCAATGATCGCGCTGTCTGCGCGCCCCACAGTTTGTCAGCGGGCACCTGGAGCGCGCCGAAGGTGTCGTGCTCGGTACGGAATTCTTGGCCAGAGGACAGCGGGGTTGTCACAAAGTCTGTCACGAATCATCTCCCGAGCACGGCGCGCAAAAACCGCGGCCAGACGCGCACCATGATAAGTTCACACGCCCTTGGCAATTTTTGATTACGCCGGCAAACCCGCAATGCCGGCGCATGTGAATGAGCCGTGCTAGGCGGCCAATGCGTTGGGCGCAGCGGCGCTGACGACAGTTCGAAAATCATCACGCAGCGCATCAAACACCGCCGCGCGGGCCTCTTCGCGAACCTCGCCCCACGTGCCAAGGGCTGCTGAGCATGATGGACAATGCACGGGAGCATCGTCGCGGACATCGGCGCGCAAAGCGACGCGGCCTTCACCGCAGCGCGCGCATTGGATCGACAATTCGATACTATGGGTCATCAGGCTCATATCCGAGCTCCCTTCTGGGTCAGATGAAGAACGTGGTGAGAACAGAACACAAACGCGAGAACACTTCAAGGACGGAATCGGCTCCGGAGTGGATTTTCGTCGAGCGGTCGTGGACCGGCCGCGGACGTGTGCGCGGCGTGGTGGAGGACTCCACGATTCTGGTCCGCGTGAACGGGCTGACGACGCAGGCGCGCGACTATAAGGCGCTCGTGTCGAAATTTTTTCGGAAGGACTTGCGGTTGCGGCCAAACTACGGGGCGGCTTTTTGCGTCGAGATTGTGATCGAAACCACGCCGACGAGTCCGCGGTGTGACGTGGACAATGTGGCTAAGTCGATGCTCGACGCCTTAACGGGCGCGGTGTATCGCGATGACAGCCAAGTGGTGCGGTTGGTGGTGGAGCGCGTCGCTGGGTCAGTGGAGCGGATATTCGTTCGCGCTCAGCCGCGCGAGGGCGCGGCCGCGCTGGTCGACGATCCGATCTAGGGAGCCAGCGGTGGGCTAGGACGGTTTCTTCCGGAAGGCGTCAAGGCTGACAACATTGACGTCTTCGTCGGGATCATTGGCCTGATCGGCGTCGGTCGCGACCGTGCGTCCGGCCGCGTCGGCTGGTTGGTCAAGATTGTCGGGGCTTGGCAGGGTGGGACGGCCTTCGACCAAATCGAAGCGCAGACCGAAATTGACGCTTGGATCGTGAAATTGGATCACGGCGTCAAACGGAACGCGGATGTATTTGGGAATGCGGTTGAATTCGAGGGTGACCTCAAAGGCGTCCTCATCAACGCTGAGATCCCAAAACCGATGCTCAAGCACGATGGTCATTTCGTCGGGAAATTGGTCGACCAGCTTGGGATCGACATCCACGCCCGCAGCGTGAGTTTTGAACGTGATGTAGAAATGGTGGCTGCCTGGCAGTCCATCTTCAACCACGCGCCGCAAAGCCTCACGCACCACGCCGCGTAAAGCTTCACGCGCCAAGGCGTCATACTGAATGAGATCCTGCGCCATGGAGCAATCCATCTTGACCTTCGCACTAAGGTAAGATGTGTCGCTGTTTCGTCAACGTGTCCATTGTGCGGATAAGTGCGTCATCTGCGCACGCCGCCTTACTGGAACATGCCCATGGCGACCGCATAGGTCATAACCCCGAGCCCAAAGATCGACACCATCCAAACAAGTGTCCGTACGACGGGAACGCCAATCAGAAAGACGGGGAGATAGAGGCCGCGGAACACCGCGAATATCAATGCGCCCAGGGCGAACAACTGATAGGCGCTTGTTTTTTCCGAAATTTGGAACTGCCAGCCTGCAACGAGCAACAACACAAACAAGATGGCGTTTTCGAGAAAGTTGTGCAGACCGCGGCGTGCGCGTCGTCCCCAACCTTCCTCCTGCGGCATGAGCTCGCGATTGCCCAGCGCGCCCATCGGGCCCAGATACACCGCGGCCCAAATCGCCGCCGACAAATTGTGCAAGAGCCCGATGATCGCGGTGGCGATGATCGCGGTGCCGAGCGCCAATGGCGCGTCCAAGCTGTTGGCCAAATCCATCATGGTGGTGTCCCCATTTGCCCCAGAGTCTTTGATGTAAGGAGGCCGGGCGGGCTGGTCCAGTCGATGACGGCCCTGTGTGTCAGCTGTGTGTGATGTGAAGTGGGGGCTTCTGTTGCCAGGCGCCCCCGAGCCCCGCCTAGGCGTGCTAGAGCCTAGGACTTAAAGAGCGAGATGCTCCACTGCATTACGCAGCGTAAGCGACCTCAATAGCATCGTTGTCATTGGCAACTATTGCTAACGAGCCTGTAACGGGCCTCACCCGGGCGGAAGCAACGTCTTTAGCCGTCTGTCGATCCTATTTCGGCCCCATGGTCCCGTCCAAGACCGGGATGATGGTGGAGCCGCCGGGTACCGCCCCCGGGTCCAGTCCGGTTATTCCACGCGCGTTTACCGCCATAGTTGGCGAACCAACGATGCTAATATATGCGCTTCGGTTGTTAAGCGGAAGATGATGTCGCGATTATCCACCAGCTTTGTCGGCAAACCTTGCGGAAAACGTAGGCCAGACGTCCATCCAAAGCGGCCGTCGGGCCGGGTTCGATCCTGATTGCGCACGAAATCTCCGCAAAATCTCGCGTCCCTCTTGGGTGATTCGGTCTGGCGTCAGAACGCGCTAGCGGCGACCTTTCCGACACGGCAGGACCGCAAGGGCGTACGGGGATGGTAAAGCTGACGTTGAAGCTGGTGGCGTGGGTTGTTGGCGGGGTGGCCAGTGTGGTGTTGGTCGCCGCCGGTGTGGGCGCGGCGCATTGCGTGCTGAGTTCCCGCGCTCACGCACCTACGGCGGACGATTGTGTGGTCATCCAAATTTGGTCGAACGATTTTCACACCGATTTGGTGCTGCCCGGCGAGGCCTTTGGTCCCGATCACCCGATCCGCACGCTGTATCCGAACGCCGAGCACTTTATGGTCGGGTACGGCTCATTTGACTTTTTCGTCGCTGAGGCTCCTGGGCCTTGGGATGTGCTCAAGGTGGCGATCCCGCCGACCTACTCAACGTTGCATATCCTAGTTGCCGATCGGCCGGTTCCAGAGGTGTGGCGACCCACATCCCTCACGCCGGTCGCGCTGTCCCAGGCTGGTTTGGAGGCCATCGCTCAGGACATCGCTAACGCCATGGTGTTGGGCGCCGATGGATCGCCGGTTGTGATTCAGCCCGGATTGATGAGCACACGCAATGGCCGCAGCAGCGTCTTCGTGGAAGCGCGGCCGGACTATCACCTGTTCAACACGTGCAATCAGTGGACGGCTGGGCGTGTCGCGAAAGCCGGCGCGCCGATCTGTCCGTTCTTCGCCATGTGGGCGCCCTGGTTCACCGATGGCTTGAGCCGCAGAGCGCCGGGCGAATGCCCGCCCGCCTCATGATGCCTCATGATGCCTGATGATCACTCGCCGGGTAGGTGGTCGGCAAAGAAGCTGCGCGCATTGGCGCCCATGATGTTGCGCACTTGAAACTCGGTGAGACCTTCGTCGAGCAGGGCCTGGGTGAGCACATTCATTTGTGAGGCGTCAAACGGGGTCATCACCGCGCCGTCAAAGTCTGAACCGAGTGCGATGTGCTCGTCTCCGTTCAGGCCGGCGCCGTCGAGCAGCGCAATGCCATAGGCCACCGACCCGGCGATCAATTCCACGGTGATGTCTTCTTCAACGGCGGGTTCGTCGCGGTTGGCCGGCGCCTCGGACTGGCCACAGGCGGCCTCCATCCAGAAGCCTTGGCCAATGATGCCCCCCGCTCGGGCGATCTGGATCATCAACGCGTCGTCAATGTTGCGGGTGCGGTTGCAGTAGCCCTTAAAACCGGTGTGGGAGACCACCAGCGGCAGATCCGTGTCGCGGCCCAAAACGGTGGGCGCGAGCGCCAGCACGTCGTTCACCACGGCGGGGCTGGAGTGGGTCAGATCAATGATCCACCCTTGCTCGAGCATGGCGGCTACGGTTTCGCGGCCAAACTCAGACAGGCCGCCTTCGGACACGCCGTGCAACGAGCCGCCAAGCTCATTGTCAAAGAAGTGATGCAGCCCGCCCATGCGATAGCCGGCGTCCCACAGTTTCTGGCGGTTCTCAGCTTCGCCCTCCATGGCGTGCATGCCTTCGAGCGCCAAGATCCCGCCAACCATCGGCCCGTCTTCGTTGTAAGAGTCGTTGACGGCGGTGAGATCAGCTTGGGTGCGGATGATCCGCAGATTGCCGTCGCGTTCGGCGGCGCGCTCAAGCTTTTTGGCCTGAAACAGGGCGCGACCGAGGGGGCTGAACCAGGTGTCGAACGGTTGCAGCTGGCCAAACGAGAGGAGGCGCAAGCTGTCCCCTTGGGCCTCGTTGTGTTCGTAATTTTGTCCCGAGGGCACGCGGGTGACGGCTGAGAAAACCTGCAACTCGAAGCCGCCCGCGCGCATGCGGGGAAGATCGGTGTGACCGCGCTGGCCTTCTTGGGTGAGGGGGCGTTTCCACAACAAAGTGTCGGCGTGCAGGTCGGCGATGAACAGAGCATCATGCAGCTCTTGGGTTTGGGCGCTGACCTCGGGGAGGGCGACATTAGGGGCGATGCGGTTGTATTGGTTTTCAAAATAGCCTGGGCCGAAGATGAAAAATGCGGCTGCGGCGATTGCTGCGAGCATCACGAGACCCAAAAACACTGTGCGCAACAGTTTCATCATGACTCCCCCCGTTTGCGAGTCTGGGTAAACTCAACAAATGCGACCGTATTTAGACCTTCTTGCCGAGATCCTCGAGACTGGCGTGCAGCGCGACGACCGCACGGGCGTTGGGTGTTTGTCTGTGTTTGGCCGCCAGCTGCGGTTTGACCTGGCTGACGGATTTCCGCTGGTCACCACGAAGAAAGTGCACCTCAAGTCGGTGGTTCACGAGCTTTTGTGGTTCCTCGCGGGTGATACGAACGTCCGCTATCTCAAAGAAAACGGCGTTTCGATCTGGGATGAGTGGGCGGATGAAAACGGCGACCTTGGGCCCGTTTATGGCCGGCAATGGCGCTCGTGGGCGGCGCCGGATGGGCGCGTGATCGACCAGATCGCGGGCGTGGTGTCGGAGATCAAATCCAATCCGGACAGCCGGCGGTTGGTGGTGAGCGCATGGAACCCCGGTGAGTTGGACGCCATGGCGCTGGCGCCGTGTCACTGTCTGTTTCAGTTTGCGGTGCTTGATGGGAAGCTGTCGTGTCAGTTGTACCAACGCTCAGCCGACATGTTCCTCGGCGTGCCGTTCAACATCGCCAGTTACGCCTTGCTGACGCACATGATGGCGCAGGCGACGGGGCTTGGCGTTGGGGATTTCGTCCACACCTTTGGCGATGCGCACATCTACCTCAATCACCTCGACCAAGTGCGCGAGCAGTTGACCCGTACGCCGCGGGCTCGGCCCATTTTGCGCCTTAACCCCGATGTCACGGATCTGTTTGCGTTCCGCTATGACGATATCGCGGTGGAGAATTACGACCCGCATCCCGCCATCAAAGCGCCCGTGGCGGTGTAAGGGCGCCAGGGGCGGCTGGCCTCGGATTTCGCCGGACTGTGCTGATCGTTGGACGGTCGGTTCAGCTACGCTGCGTATCGTGAATTGGGAGTGCTGACCGGCGCGGTGCGCGCTAGCTGGTCACACCGGGGTCTTTGGGCTGCCAGAGCTCGATTTTGCGCTGGTCAGGGTCAAGGATCCACGCGAAGCGTCCATACTCCTCTTCGACGATCGGCTTGAGCGTTTCAACGCCCTCGGCTTTGGCTTTGGCCAGCACCTCATCGAGGTTGTCGACCATCAGATTGAGCATGACATCAAAGGGAGACGGCTTGAGGTAGTCGGCCCCAGATTGCCAGATCGAAAAGACGGTGAGCGCGCCGCGGGCGTGGGTGTCGACCGAGGCCTGGTGGGGGAAGATGGTCCCAAATTTAGGGTCGAGCCTCACGCCCAACACCCGATCATACCAGGCGATCAACGCCTCTGGGTCGGGGCTGGTCATAAACACGCCGCCCACACCGATCACTTTGCCCATGGATCCTTGCCTCATGCTTGGTTCATGTTGCACGTCGGATATCGTGTCGATCCGTCGCCGCAAGACAACCCACACGACTGTCATTCGGCGAAACGGACAATCCCAGGGAGTGTATCGATGGTTGGCAGGTGGGCGCTCGCAGGCGCGATTGGCTTAGCGCTGGGCGCGGCGCCGGCGACGTGGGCGCAGAGCGAGCGCCTGATCGGCGTGTGGATCCATGAGGCCGACAATGGCCTTGTCCACACGTGGCGGTTTGATGCGGCGGGCGGGATGAATTGGTTGGTGTCGGGCGGTGAGGATGGTCCGGGCTTTACGCCCTTGGTGTACCGCGTCGATGAAGCCGAGGATGATCGACTGCCAGCTTTGACTTTGCTTGGGTTCACCGATGCGCAACGGCGCGGCCTCGCGCTCCAGGGGGTGTATCGCCGTGATGGCGACACGCTGACGGTGGCGTTCGCCTATGGCGCCATTGAGGAGGAGGTGCGCCCGGACGCTCTGGATGACGGGGCCTGGGTGTTCGTGATGCGCGAACGCCGCCGGCCGGATGACGGCGAGGACGCTGCGGGGGACGATGAGGCTGGCGCTGAGGATGCGGACGCCGACGATGAGGCTGCGGACACCGACGGCTAACCGGTTTTGGCGGCCATACGCCGGCGCACCAATTCGGCGACCAACCAGGCGGCGAACAGTTTGCCGGCAATGCTGGCGGCCACCGACCAGATGTTGAAAATGCCAGGGATGATGAAGCTGGCGCCGAACAAAAACACCGCCGAGTCCAGCGGCGCGCCGATGAGGCTCGAGTACCAAATGCGTTCGTGCAGCGGGCGGCCCGTGAAGGTGTAGACGGCCCAGTCGGCCAGCTCGGAAATCAAAAACGCTGCGCCGGAAGCGACGGCGAGAGGACCGCCGGCTGTCAGCACGGCGAGCGCGACGGCGGTTGCGCGTTCGCCGTTCTCGATCATGGCGAATGTTTGGGCGTTGAGCCCGGTGACGGGGATGGTCGCCGCCAGGCCGGCCAACATCACCAGGAGCACCTTATGGCCGATGGCGCGTTGGGCGAAGTCGCGGAACACCAACACCAGGCCGGTCACAATGGTCACGGGCGTCCAATCGCCGCCGCCCGGCAGGGTGTAGAAAAACGGCGTCCAGGCGCCGCCGCCGGGCGCGGGAAATTCGGTTTGGACAACGGTGAAGGTCCAGTTCACAAACGGGATCAACGCAAAGTACACAAGCGGCCAGATCACGCGCTGGGCCGGCGGCATGGCCGGATCAACGCCGCTGTTGGAGGCGAGCTGGGCGAGGCGGATCATACTCAAACCCTTCGGGCTGTTTGGCGCGCCGGGCGCGCCTTATGCGGGAGCCATCATGGCGCAGACCCAACCACACCTTGCGCTGATTGTCGCGCGGGCGCGCAACGGCGTTATCGGCAAGGACGGCCATTTGCCGTGGCGCTTGTCGTCAGACCTTCAGCATTTCAAGCGCTCGACCATGGGTAAGCCCATGGTGATGGGACGCAAGACATTCGAGAGTTTGCCGGGCCTGCTGCCGGGGCGGCCGCATTTGGTGCTGACGCGACAGGCGGCTTATGTGGCCGAGGGCGCGGAGGTGTTCACAGACCTTGAGGCCGTGTTGGCGCGCGCTGATGCGCTCGCCCGCGCGGGCGGGGTTGATGAGGTGGCGGTGATTGGCGGGGCTGATGTTTTTGCGCTGACATTGCCGCGCGCGCGCCGAGTGTATCTCACCGAAGTCGAGGCCGACGTCGCCGGCGACACGGTCTTGGCCCCGCTCGATGAGGCCGATTGGCGCACGGTGTCCGAGATGGCCCATCCGGCGGGCCCCAAGGACGACCACGCGTTCCGAATCCGCATTCTGGACCGCGTGGTCGGGTAGGCGCTAAGAGCCCGGGAGGGCCGGCACCCGAGATGGATTGTGTTTGTCAAGCCACCGTTCGCCTTCGGCGGTCATCCAGCGGCCAAAGCCGTCCACCAAATGAATGACGTCGGCGGCGATGCTGGGCGGATCCATGGCGAAATCATGGGCGCGTTCAATGTCGCTTGTGCGCTCTGGATAGTTCAGCGCAAACAGATCGCGTTGCAGATCAAGATCTTCTGTGTAGACGCCCTCATGCGACATGATCAGCGCAAAACCGGCCTCGAGCAAGAAGCGCCCCAGCGCTTCGGCTTCGCGGGCGACGTCGTCTTCGGGCGCCGACAGGGTCAGGCGTGCTGACACGTCGGCCAAGCGCGGCGCAATCTCGATGACCCAGGCGTTGGCGGCTGCTATGGATGGGCGCTGGGGGGCGATGGAGCGACCCAGGTCGCGACCGGCGATGCACAACGAATTGACGCCGATCTGGAAGCGCGGCAGCGAAAACGTATCGTCAGGCGGGAACACAGCGCGCCAGGGCAGCAAGGACAATTCGGGCTGGCCGGCGTTGGGCCAACGGGCGCGAATGGCGCCGCCAATGGCGCCCAGCCACGCTTCGCCATGCGGCAAAGCGGTCAACCGCAAAACCCCGAAGGCGCGCAGCGGGCCCAAACGGCCGCGGGCGGCGGGGCCGGTGAGATAGACGCTGTGCAGATCTTCTGCGAGGCGATCGTGATAGGCTTGCGCGATCACGCTGGCGGCGCGGCGCACGGCGGGGCGCAATTGAGTCCGGCCGGCTGCGTTCTTCGCCCGACCCTGACGGTCCATTGGCCAAATTTCTCCTGGCTGGTCGCTCACCGCCGTCCTCCTTCCTTTGACGTCAATGAACCTAACATACCCGGGAGCGAATACGGTGAGCTTAAATGATAGCGACAATTCGAAGTATGTTTATTCAATGATTATTGTCGGTAATGGCCGCGTGTCGGCTGTGGCGAGGGATGTCCACACGTTGGCGGCCATTTGCGCGAACGTCTGGCCAAGGGCGCTGTTGGGGTCAGCGCCGGGGGGCGTTCCTGCGTCTGAGGCCGCGGCGAGGCCCGGATCCAAACTCAACGTGGCCAGCAAACGCGCGTTGACCTGTTCGGCTGCGCGCTGGGCGCCGCCTTCGCCAAATGGGGCCACACGCACGCCGCTCACCGGGTCGTGAAAGGCGGACATGTTCTCCACAACGCCCAAGATCGGCGTCTGTGTGCGGCGAAACATCTCAACGCCGCGGCGCACGTCGGCTAGCGCTAGCTCTTGTGGGGTGGAGACGATGACCGCGCCTGACAGCGCCACACGCTGCACCAGCGTCAATTGCGCGTCCCCAGTACCCGGGGGCAGGTCAACAACCAGCACGTCGAGCGGGGCCCAGGCCGCATCGCGCAGCAGTTGCGTCACGGCGCTCATGACAATGGGGCCGCGCCAAATCATCGGGGCGTCAGCGTCGACCATGAAGCCCATGGACAGCACTTTGACGCCAAAGGCTGTGGGGGGGATCAAGCGCTTGTCCGGCCCGATCTCAGGGTCGGCGCCCTTAAGCCCCATGAGGATCGGCGCGGACGGGCCATAGATGTCGGCGTCCAACAGGCCGGTGCGCTTGCCCTGGGCGGCGAGGGCGCAGGCAAGGTTTGCGGCGATGGTGGACTTGCCCACGCCGCCCTTACCGCTCGCCACCGCGACAATATGATCGACGCCCGGCAGGTCCAAGCGTCGGCCGGTGGCCGGTTGGGGGGCGTTTTGGGCGAGGGCTTGGCGCGACATACGCGCGCGGGCGGGTTCGCGCAGGGCATGGGGGCGGCTTGGCCGAGCGGGGCGTTGGGCGGTCTGCACGTCGGCTCCGGCATGGGACGTGAGCACGGCGGTCACCGTGGACACGCCGGGCAACGCCGCGACCAACCGTTCGGCTTCCTCGCGGATCGAGGCGTAGTCATTGGCGTTCGTGGCGGGCGCTTCAATGGCGAATCCGACCCTGCCGTTGGCGGCGGTCAAGCCGGTGATGCGCCCGGACGTGATCAGATCGACGCCCGTGACGGGATCGTGAAGGGCGCTCAGGGCGGCGCGTACGGCGCTGAGATCGGGCTTGGACATGGTTAACGATGTACTCATAGGCTTGTCAGATATTGATCTGGGTGGTGTGAGCCTTCACATCTACGTCAAAGCACGCGATCCCGGCGTGTGCATCATTCACTTTTTGCGGTTTGTGTCAGCGTTAGGACAGCGCCCATGCCATGGAATGACAATTCAAACGGCGGCGGCCCTTGGGGCGGCGGCCAATCTGGAGGATCTGGCGGCCAAGGCGGCGGGCGCGGCCCTTGGGGCGAGCGTCAACGCGGCGGCGGGCCCGGCGGAGGTCGCGGGCCCGGCCAACAGCCGCCTGACCTTGAGGATTTCATTCGTCGCATGCAGTCGCGCTTCGGCGGTGTGTTCGGCGGCGGCTCTGGCGGGCGCGGCTCGGGCATTGGCGGGTTTTTCTTCTTATTGATCATCGCCATCATTGTGTGGCTGTTATGGCCCGGCTCGGGTTGGTATGTCGTACAGCCCAACCAGCAGGGCGTGGTGCTCCGCTTTGGCCAGTTTGATCGGGTCGACCCGCCCGGCTTTCACCTGAAACTGCCGTTTCCCATCGAGACCCGCCTGACGCCCGATGTGGAATCCACGCAATCCAACCGCATCCCAGGCGCGACCGGCGCTGGCGCCGGCGGTGATTCCTTCATGCTCACGGGCGATCAGAACATTGTTGAGCTTGAGTTTGACGTCCAATGGGAAGTCGGCGACCGGTTCGGCACCACGTTTGGGGTTTTGGCTGCGCAACTGAATGATCGCACACGCCGAACCTATGGCTCGTTTGTGGACGATGCGCCTGACCCCGACGCACCGCCTGTGCGCGGCGTCATCGCCGCGTATGTTGAACCGGGCTCGCCGGCCGCGGCCGTCATTCCGCGCGGGTCGATCATCACGCGCATTGGCGATCAACAGGTGATCGCACCGCTTGACGCCAGGGAAGCGTCAGAAGCGGCCGCGCCCGATGGGACAGGTGATGTGGCTGTGATCTTCATCGCCCCGGACGGTTCAGAACAATCGGTCAGCGTCGCCGCGATCACGGCCGCTCCGCCGAGTGACATTGAGAACCATTTGTTCCGCATCGATGACCCGGTGGCGACCCTTGAGTCGGTCGCAGAAAGCGTCATGCGCGAGGTTGTGGGGCAGGAGACCTATAATCGGGTTCTGGCCAGTGACGTCGCGATTTCAGCGCTCGCCGCCGCGCGGATCCAAGAAACGCTCGACCAGTACCTTGCCGGCATTGAAGTTGAGAACGTGGTGTTCCGCGTGTCCAAACTGCCCGATGTGCCCGTGTCAGTGAACCAGCTTGATGATGATGGGCAGCCTGTTCAAGATTCGCGGGGCGGGTTTCTCCAGGAAAACGTGAGCCCCGAAGAAGCGCGGCAGCTGGTTGTTGAAGCGCGTACCCGCGCCGAAACCTTCCGTCTTGAAGCGCGGGCGTATCGTGAACGTGTTGTGCCGGTGGCCGAAGGTAACAAAGCGCGCGTGCTGAACGAAGCGCAAGCCGAGGCCAACGCCTTGGTCGCCGAAGCGCGCGGTGAAGCGGCGCGGTTCCTCAACGTCCTTGAGGAGTACCAGGCTCAACCTGAAATCATCCGGTATTTGCGTCACCGCGAGACCATGGAGCGTGTCTTGGCGCGCGCCCAGCTCATGGTGATTGACCCTGACGCCACCGGCGGCGCGGGGACCGGGGACGGGGCTGGCGTCGTGCCGGTCTTGCCGCTCACACAGTTTAACCGCCCCAGCGGCGGCCAATAGGAGGCGATGATGGGACGATCCTTTTGGTTTTTGATTGGCGTCGTGGCGTTGGCGATCTTCGTTGTCGCCAACGCGGTCTTTATCGTCGATGAGCGCAACCAAGTCGTGTTGCTGCAGCTTGGTGAGATCCGCGAGGTCTACAATGAAAGCTGCGAGTTGGCGCAGCCGGATGGTTCTTCATCCGTTGACGGGGCCAATTGCGGCAATGAGGAAGGCTTGAAATTCAAGATCCCGTTCATTCAAAGCGTCCGCGTTTATGAAAAACGGATTTTGTACCTTGATCTGCCGGAGACCCGGATGCCGGCCGGACCGCGGTCGCAGGCCACAGACGAGGTCAATGACAATCCTCTGGCGTTTGGTGAAGGTGAGCTTTTGACCGTGGATGCGTTCGCCCGCTGGCGGATCGCAGATCCCATCCAGTTCCTTCAAGCCGCACGGACTGAGGAGACGGGCCGGCAGCGCTTGACCGGTCTTCTGCTGGACGCGGTGCGCAGCGTGATCGCGGAATCGCCGTCTGAAGACGTCGTTTCGGGCCAGCGCGCGGAAATCATGGAGCGCATTCGCCAGCGTGTGGAAGAGCGTGTGGCTGGCGCACGGCTTGGTGTTGAGATTGTCGATGTGCGCTTGAAGCGTGTTGAACTGCCCCAGGGCAACCAAGGGCGGGTGTTCGCACGGATGATCGCTGAACGGCGCGAAGAGGCGGCGGGTCTGTTGGCGGCCGGTCGTCGCGACCGCACCGAGATCATTGCGCAAGCTGACGCGCGCGTGCGCGGCATTCGGGCTGAGGGTGAAGAGGAAAGCCGTCGCATTCGCGGTCAAGGCGACGGGGATCGTTACCGGATCCTGGCTGGGGCTTACTCCGGCGACGAGGAGTTCGCCGAGTTCTACCGCACGCTTTTGACCTATGAGCTGTTGTTCAGGGACGGCACGCCCATGGTGTTGTCACCGGAAAGCGAGCTGTTTCGCTTTTTGGATGACGACCAACCCCCTGATCGGCCCTAGCGTCCGCAGGCTTGGCGGCTGGGCTCGCGGATGAGCCTGGCTGCTAGGGCGCGTGTTACCGGCCTTTCATGTTGCAGGGCTTGATCTTCACGCCCTCGCGCGAGACCTTGGATCTGACGTGACGAGCGGGCGCTGGTTGTCGTGCGCCGCCAGATAACGGAGATGGATCAGCATGCGGCAAGCAGGCGTGTGGGGCTTGGCAGTGGCGGGGATGGTCTTGGCGTTCGGGCTTGGCGGATCGCCGGCGCAGGCCCAGATGCCGCCAACATTCGCTGATCTTGCCGATGAGGTGGGACCGGCGGTGGTCAACATTCGCGCCAGTCAAACGATTGGCATGCCGCGCTTTGGCGAAGATTCGCCGCTTGAGCGCTTCAACGAGTTTTACGACGAGTTTGAACAGCCCCAGTCAGCGGCCGGTTCTGGCTTTGTCATCGACCCGACCGGCGTTGTGGTGACCAATCAGCACGTGATCGACGGCGCCGACCAGCTTGAGGTCACGTTTTCCGACGGCCGCTCCTTCGTTGGCGACCTGATCGGTGAGGACGAAGACACCGATCTGGCCGTCATCCAGCTACGCAGCAGTGAGTCGCTGCCCTTTGTGAACTTCGGCGATCCCGCGGAATCGCGCGTGGGCGATTGGGTTGTTGCGATCGGCAACCCTCTGGGCATTGGCTCGACGCTGACAGTGGGCGTGATTTCGGGGCGCGATCGGAACATCTCGTTTGGCGCCTACGACAACTTTATCCAGACCGATGCTGCGATTAACCCCGGCAATTCGGGCGGACCGTTGTTCAACATGGACGGCGAAGTGATTGGCGTGAACTCGGCCATCATCTCGCCGACGGGCGCGTCGGTGGGGCTTGGTTTTGCGATCCCGTCAGATTTGGCGCGGACGATTACCGATCGGCTGCGGCGCGACGGCACGATCAGGCGCGGTTCGTTGGGCGTGCGGATCCAGGCGGTCGATTCGCGGATCGCCCAGGCCTATGGGCTGGAGCGGCCGCGCGGAGCGTTGATTTCGTCGGTGACAGCCGATGGTCCGGCGGCGGCCGCTGGCCTTGAGCCGGGCGATCTTGTGGTCGCCATCAATGGACGCACGATCGACAATGAACGCCAGTTGTCCACCCGCGTCGCGGAGGCCGAGATTGGCGACTTTGTCGAGCTTGAGTTTATCCGCGATGGCGCCACGGCGACACGCGATGTTGAGGTGGAAGAGCGCACCAACACCCGGCCGCAGATCGCGCGCAGCGTGTTCGCCAATCCGATCGAGCCAGGCGGCGCTGCGACGGCGCTGGGCGTGTCGGTGGCCTCGGTGACGCCGGACACCTTGCGCAGCTACCGGGCCTATGACGAGGCCGATGAAGGCGTGGTGATCACGTATGTGGATCCGGCCAGCGATGCGGCGAACTACGTCGATACGGGGTTCATCATCGTTGAAATCGACGAGCAGCCCGTGCGATCGCCCCAGGCGGCCGCGCGCATCGCCGGCGAAGCCGCGCTGGAGGACGGGCCGATCTTGCTGCAGCTGATCACGCCGCGCGGCGACACCCAATTTGTCGCAGTCTTGCCGGTGCTTGACGATGCTCCCCAAGCCGTCGCCGACGAAGACGGTGCGCTCGAGGAGCCGGACGCGCCGTCTGAAGAGTAGCGGTCCGGCGACAGCGTACGGGCTTTTCTAGCCGCCCTCGCTCTACGCGGGTTGGATGCAGAACGAGGGTCATGGGCGAGGCGCTAACCCTCGGCCGGCGCGTCGGGCACCACGATCCAGTCCCGCGGAGGGATCCGTAAGAACAACAGCACCGCGCGCAGGTCGCCGCTGGTGACGCGCGCTGGCGCGACCTGGGCGAGCGCCGGCTTGGCGCAATAGGCGACGCCGAGCCCCGCGGTTTCAACCATGGGTTTGTCGTTGGCGCCATCGCCGATGGCGACGGCGTCTTCGGGGCCTTCGCCGTGGGCGTAGGACAGCGTTTCCAGGGTCGCGCGTTTGGCCTGACCGTCCTTGATGGGTTCGCCGACCCGGCCGGTGAGCTTGGCCCCGTCATCGTGAAGTTCGTTAGCCTCGATGGTGTCAAAACCCACTGCGGCGGCGACCCTCGCGGCGTAGGTCGTGAAGCCGCCAGTGACCAAGGCTGTGTAGGCGCCCTGGGCCTTCAGTGTGGCGATCACCGTGCGGGCATGGGGGGTGATCGCGGTGGCGATGCGCGCGCGCCAGACGGCGTCTAGGACCGTGAGCGGGGCGCCGCGCAAAAGGGCGACGCGTTCGCGCAGCGCGCCAGCAAAGTCGAGTTCGCCGCGCATGGCCTTGTCGGTTATGGCTTTGACCTTACCGCCAAAGCCGAGTGCATCAGCCAGTTCATCAAGGCTCTCACAGGTGACTATGGTGGAATCCATGTCGCACACCACCACGCGCGGACGCACCGGATCGCCCACGGTCACAGCCCAATCAATGGGCTCGCCGGCGAACATGTGCGCCAGGGCTGTGCGGGCGGTGGTTGGATCTCCACCCTCGGCTTCCAGGGCGAAGGCGGCCAGCGGTTCGGTCGCCAGGCATTCAGCGCCCGGGGGACGGCCATGCGGGGTCAAGCGCCCGTTCTTGGTCTCCAAGAACGCCGAGACCAGGGCCTGGCGAGCGAACTCCGCGCGGTTGGGCGGGGCGACAACAATGGCGTTCAGTGTCATGGGCCAGACGCTGGTTGAGGAAGGTGTGTAAGGTAAGACCAATGTCCCCTGAATGGCCGATCCTGCTCATCTCCGGTCCGACCGCAAGCGGCAAAAGTGGTCTTGCTTTGACTCTGGCCGAGCACACCGGAGCCTGTATTGTCAATGCCGACGCTATGCAAGTGTACCGCGACTTGCGCGTGGTGACCGCGCGGCCATCGATCGATGATGAAGCGCGCGCGCCTCATCACCTCTATGGGCATGTCGATGCGGGGGACCGGTATTCGGTCGGCGCGTGGATGCGTGACGTTGTTCCGTTTCTTGCTGACCTATTGCGCGCGGGCGCGCCGATCATCGTGGTTGGCGGTACGGGCCTCTACTTTGAGGCGCTCACCGAGGGGTTGGCGGACGTTCCGCCGATCAGCACAGAGACGCGTGACGACGTTGGCCGATCGCTCGAACGCCTGTCCCCAGATGCCGGTGCGGCGCACAGCTGGGCGCGCAGCGTGGATCCGCAAGCGGCCGCACGCGTTGAGCCCAACGATCTGCAGCGGGTCCGCCGCATTGTGGAGGTTTACGTGCAAACCGGACGCACATTGAGCGACTGGCAGGCGCAAACCCAGCCGGCGTTGGCGCCCAGCGCGTGGCGCGGGGTGGCGCTCATGCCGGGGCGCGAGGGGCTCTACCACTGGATCGACGCGCGCGCGCGCCACATCGTGCGCGACGGCCATGATGAGGTTGCTGGGCTGTTGGCGCGCGAACTCGATCCTGATTTGCCCGCCATGAAGGCGCTGGGAGCGCCGCATTTGGGCCATGTGATCGCGGGGCGATGGCGTGTGGAGGAGGCGGTTGAGATGTTGGCGCGCGACACGCGGCGTTACGCTAAGCGCCAAATGACGTGGCTGCGGCGGCGTATGACTGATTGGCTGGTCATGGACGCGCCGGACGTGGATACCGCCTTGGCATTCTGGCGCACGCCGACGTCCCCAGGGCGGCGCTGACACAGGTGAACGCGCCGCTGGTCACGGCTGGCGCAGCGGGATAAGGACCCGCACATTCCGACAGCAGCGCGGGACCTCGACCTTGCGTATGAACGCCTTGTTTCGCTTTTTGAACAACATGGACGCCCGGGCTTGGCGCGCCATTGGGGTGTCGTTGGCGTTGTTCGCCGGCGTGTTGCTCATTTTTGCGCTCGGTCGGTTGGGCGGCGCTGAGTTGGTGTTCGACGAAGACGACTTGGGCGCGATCGAGGCGTGGCTGGAATCCCATGAGCGCAATCTTTGGGCGATCCCCATTGTGGTGCTGTTGTTCACGCTGGCGGGGTTCATCGGGGCGCCGCAATTTGCGCTGATCGCGCTAACGGTGGTGGCGTTTGATCCGGTTCGCGGCAGCATCTACGCTTGGATTGCAACACTGAGCGCGGCCAGCGTGATGTTCTGGCTGGGTCGCTTTATTGGGGCTGATACGCTCAAGCGCTATGGCGGGGACACGGTCAACCGATTGTCCCGCTTTGTGGGCCGAAATGGCTTCATGGCCAGCTTGACCGTGCGGTTTGTGCCGCTTGCCCCTGCGGTGGTGGTGAACATGGCCGCAGGCGTCTCACACATGCGCTTTGTGTCGTTCGTTGCGGGGACGGGCTTGGGATCGATCCCCAAGATTGCGCTGGTGGCGTTTGCGGGCGCCGGATTTAAGCAGGTTTTGGAGGGCGGGGCGCTTTTGACGGTGGCGCTCTTGTTGATTGTTGCGGGCGCTTGGCTGTTAATCATGCTTATTGCTCGGGCGCGTTTACGTAAACAAAACGGAATTGAGCCTTAAACCCTCTTCGGGGTTGGCCGGTCTGCTTGCAATCGGTCCAGGCGCAGCGCAGAACTTAACCATGTCTGCGCGTCGTCATGTCCTCACATCCGAACGCCGCGCCGGCGCAAGATAAAGGTCCGCACTGCGATGCTTGCCAACTTTTTTGGGATGATGTCGGCCGATATGGCCATTGATTTGGGTACGGCCAACACGCTGGTCTATGTGAAAGGCCGCGGGGTGGTGCTGAACGAACCCTCGGTTGTGGCGTTTCGCTCAGAGGGCGGACGTAAGGTCGTGCGCGCTGTTGGGGTGGAAGCCAAGCAGATGCTCGGCAAGACTCCCGGCCATATGGAGGCGATCCGGCCGATGCGCGACGGCGTCATTGCCGATTTTGAAGTCGCTGAAGAGATGATCAAGCATTTCATCTTGAAGGTGCACAACCGCCGCAGCTTTGTGAATCCGCAGATTGTGGTCTGTGTGCCCTCCGGGGCCACGGCGGTTGAACGACGCGCCATCCACGAAAGTGCGTTGGCTGCCGGGGCGCGCAAGGTGTTCTTGATCGAAGAACCCATGGCCGCGGCGATCGGCGCGGGGCTGCCAATCCATGAGCCGGCGGGTTCGATGGTTGTGGATATTGGCGGGGGCACCACTGAGGTCGCGGTGCTGTCGCTTGGCGGGATCGTTTACTCGCGCTCGGTGCGCGTGGGCGGCGACAAAATGGACGAAGCGATCATCAACTATCTGCGGCGCGAATCGAACCTGTTGTTGGGTGAGATGTCGGCCGAACGGATCAAGACGGAGATCGGCACCGCCACGCCCCCTGCGGAAGGCGATGGGTTGTCTATGGATGTCAAAGGGCGCGATCTGATGCGCGGGGTGCCTCGTGAGTTGCGTGTCACCGAAAAGATGGTCGCGGATGCGTTGGCCGAACCCGTTGAGCAAATTGTGGATGCCGTCAAAGTTGCGCTTGAGGCGACGCCGCCCGAGCTTGCGGCTGATATCGTGGATAAGGGCATTGTGCTGACCGGTGGCGGGGCCTTGCTGCGCAATCTTGACGCGCGGCTTCGTGAGCGCACCGGATTGCCTGTCACCATTGCGGATGATCCACTATCGTGCGTGGTGCTGGGGTCGGGGCGCGCATTGGAGAATTTGAACGCAATGCGCGGATTGTTGTCGGCGGCGGTTTAGCCGGTTCGGAGCCGCGCGATGTGCGAGGTTCCGGGGAAGGCGAGGAGCACTATTCACCATGGCCAACGGGCGCAAGACCCCCATCGGTGATCGGTTCGGCAGTGTGGCCGCCCGATATGCGCTTGGCATTTTGCTGCTCGTGACGCTGTTGCTCGTGCTGTTGAACCGCGGCGGCGGCTGGCTCGGCGCTGCGCAACCGCAGATCGATGGCGTGGTCGCACCGGTTCAGCGCGTTTTGGCGGCGCCCTTCGTGGCGGCGCGGGGCCTGACGACATGGTTGGATCAGCAGCGCGATGTCCGGGCGGATAACGCGCGCTTGCGCCAGGAAAACCAACGCTTGCGCGAATGGTACGACACCAAACAAGCGATGGAAGACAAATTGCGTCGCTATGAGGAGCTGTTGAACCTCAATCCGGAACCCGGCCAGGACCGCTTTTTCGCACGCGTCGTGCAAGATACGCGCGGCCCGTTCGGCCATCGTCGTTTGCTCCACGCCGGCGCGCGCCATGGGGTGGCGCGTTATCAGGCTGTGATGGGCGATCGCGGATTGATCGGCGTTGTTGGTCAGGTGGGACGGCGCACGGCGCGGGTGATCATGCTCACCGATCCCAGCAGCGCCATTCCGGTGATGGTCGAGCGTACCGACGCGCGCGCGATCCTGGACGGCGATCAGATGGACAGCCCACAGTTGGTGTTCTCGCGCCAACGTCTTGGCTTGCGCGAGGGGGACCGTATCGTCACGTCGGGCGATGCGGGTTTGTTGCCGCGCGGTTTGGCTGTGGGCGTTGCGTATCGTGATGACGGGGACTGGCGGGTGCGCCTCTACGCCGATCTGACGGCGGTTGATTACGTCCAAGTTGTGCGTTTCGCTTATCCTCCCGCGCCCGAAGACGAGCCGGTTGACGCCGGCCCTGAACGGCGCGACGGGGAGGGCGTGGACGATTCTGCACTGGCCGCCAACGCGGTGGGGGGCGGGCCATGAGAGTGTCGGCTCCGATTGCCCCGAAGATCTTACGCTCGCCGTCCTTGGCCTGGGGCGTGGCGTTCGCTTTGGTGGGGGCGTTGATGTATCCGGTGGCGCGCACGGTGGGGCGGTTTGATTTGCCCTTGCCGATTGTGGCGCTTGCTCCTGTGTTTTTGTGGGGATTGACCCGACCAGGCGTGGCGGCGGTTGTGGCGGTCTTCGTGGTCGGCCTTTTGCACGACATGATCATGGACGCCCCGCTGGGCGTTTGGACGTTTGGGTTTTTGGCGGCCTACGCAGCTGGCGCTGCGCAGCGCAACGCCTTGGCCGGTCAAAGCGGACCGGCGGTGTGGATCAGTTTTGCGCTCACTGCCTTGGTGTTTGCGGCCGCGTCCAGTCTGGCGTGGTTCATCGCGCGTGGTCTGGTGGCGCCCGACTTTGCCCGCCTGTTCGCTGATGTGAGCGTCACGGTTGCTTTGGGGCCGTTGCTTGGCGCGGTGTTCGGCGGGTTCTCCCAAGCTGCGCAATTGGCGGGTGATCCGACATGAGACCGATTGACGAACGTGTGAGTGCGCGGCGACGGACTTTAACCCGGCGAACGGCGTTGCTCGGCGCCATGGGGACGGGCGTGTTCACCGTGCTGGGCGGACGCCTGTATGAGCTGCAGGTCACGGACAACGAACAGTATCTGACGTTGTCCGACGACAACCGGTTTTATCAACTGGTGACGCCGCCATCGCGCGGGCGAATCCTTGATCGTTATGGCGCAGTGATTGCGGACAATATTGAAAACTATCAAGTTTTTGCTGTGCCGGCCCAGCTTGACGATGTGGAGGCTTCGGCCCACGACATTCTGACGGTCCTCAGCCCGCATGGCGATGTGGATGCGGTGCGCGCGCGCGTGTTGGTGGAGCGGTTGCGCGCGGCCAACCCGTTGCGCCCGGTGCTGGTGGCCGAGAACATTGACTGGCACGCGTTCGCCCGGGCGCACGCACGGCGCGCGGAGCTGCCTGGATTTGTCGCGCAGATGGGCGAGACCCGGGCCTATGGTATCGAAGTGCCGGGCGGTGGGCGGCGGTCTGCTGACGCCTTCGCCCATGTCGTTGGTTATGTGTCCAAACCGTCGGGACGCATCGTCTATGAACGCATGCAAGCCGCGCAAAGCGGGGCGGAACGCCGCAGGCTGGTGCGCGAGTTGAACCATCCCGCCGCACGCGTGGGGCGTGAGGGGCTGGAATCCTCGCTGGATGGACGCTTGGCCGGCCAATGGGGCGAGCTGCGGGTGGAAATGGATGCGCGTGGACAGATCCTACGCGAAATCGGCCTGGATGAAGAACCGCGTGCGGGACAGGATGTCCAACTCACGCTGGACGCCGAAGTGCAAGCCTACGCCCAAGAGCGGCTTTACGGTGAAAGCGGCGCGGCGGCGGCGATTGATGTGCGCACCGGGGAGATCATGTGTCTGGTGTCCGCCCCGGCGTTCGACCCCAACCTGTTTGTCGGCGGGATCAATGATCGGGCGTTCCGCGCGCTGCTCAACGATGTGCGCGATCCGCTCTACAACAAGCCGCTATCGGGGCTCTACGCGCCGGGTTCGACCTTCAAGATGGTCACCGCGCTCGCCGCCTTGCAGGCCGGTGTTGTGACGCCAGAGGATCGGGTTTTCTGCTCGGGCAAGATCCGACTGGGGCGGCGCGAATTCCACTGTTGGAAGCGGGAAGGCCACGGGTTCGTCGACATGCGGCGTGCGATCAAGGAGTCGTGCGACTGTTACTTCTACGAGATGGCGTTGCGCTTGTTCCGACGGCGCGGAGCGGCCGACGGCATTGAGCAGGTGGCGTTCCCACTCGGTCTTGGTGAGCGAGCGTTTGACCTTGAGGTGCCCGGCGGATTTGACGGCGTGCTGCCTGGCCCTGCGTATGACGCGCGTGTCCGCGACGATAACCGCTCGATCCCTGGCTTTAATGATGGCGTTGACGCTTTCAATCGCAGCCGCAGCGTGCCGGTCGAGGACTTTGATAGCGGGGATGAAGAAGCGGCGCGGCGGCGGCCGCGCGAGGGCTGGTACATCGCGCGTGTGGAACGCTTTGTCAGCATGATGGACGCGGAACCCTTGCCGAGCGCGGCGTTCTTGGGCGACGAGTCATTGCGCCCCGATGACTACAACGCCCAGGTCGAGGCTTACAATCGGGCTGTGCGACGACACAATGAACTCGCTCGGGAGTTCAACTCAGAGATCATTAGTTATGGCAACCAATTCCGCTTCAAGCGCGGGATGGATGTGCGCTTGCCGCGCCTGTCCTTGGGCGATCGGCTGAATGAAGCCATCGGGCAAGGCTATGTGTTGGCTTCACCGCTGCAGTTGGCGGTCATGACGGCAAGGATTGCGACGGGGCGCTCGGTGTCGCCGTCCATCATTCGCGGTGGTGCGCGGGGCCCTGGCGATCCAATTGCGGAGGTTGATCCTGAATACCTGGCCCTGGTTCGCGACGCCATGTTCAGCGTGGTCGAGGAGCCCGGCGGCACAGCGTATTATGCGCTGGGATACAAGGGGATCGATCTTCCCGACGTGCGCATGGCCGGGAAGACCGGGTCCAGCCAAGTGTTCCGCATCACTGAGGAAGAACGGCGTAGCGGCGTGCGCAGCCAAGCCGAATTGCCCTGGAACCGACGCGACCACGGCTTGTTTGTGGCTTATGCGCCTTATGACGCGCCGCGCTATGCGATTGCGCTCATTGTCGCCCATGGGGGCGGGGGCTCAACAGCTGCGGCTCGCCCGGCGCGCGACATTCTCAAGCGCATACTGGAGCGCGATCCCAAGCCGCTGACGACCTTGTCCGGCGCAGCTGACCTTGGAGAGCTGGGATGAGCCTTGCCTACAGCCAGCCGATCCCCGGAGAGCGCGAGCAAGATCTCATTCTTGGTCGGATAGGTTGGCGCGGGTTGATCTTGATCCTCGCCCTGGCCGCGCTTGGCAGTGTGGGCGTGGCGTTGCTGTACTCGATTGAGGGGATGTCCTGGGGCGGGCTTGCGGAAAACCACGCTTTGCGGTTGGGCTTGGGTTTGGCGTTGATGCTGGCCTGCGCGATGACGCCGATCTCGTGGTGGATGTGGCTGGCTTATCCGATCTATCTGGGCGCCTTGGCGCTGTTGGTTTGGGTCGAGGTCGACGGGGTGGTCATCAATGAGGCTCGCCGCTGGATCCGGGTGGGCGGGGTGTCGATCCAACCCTCGGAAATCATGAAGTTCGCGCTCGTGTTCGCGTTGGCGCGTTACTATCACGGCTTGAGTTTTGACAAGGTGCGCCATCCGCTTGGACAGTTTGTGCCGCTCCTGCTCATCGCCGCGCCGGCGGTATTGGTCGCCCGCCAGCCTGATCTTGGCACCGCGTTGTTGTTGGTCGCGGGCGGGGGCGCGCTGATTTTCTTGTCGGGGGTGCGTTGGTCGCACATTTTGGCCGCGGCGGTCCCTGGCGCCTTGGCTGTGTATTGGGTGCTGATCTCGGGGCTTAAACCCTATCAACGCGAACGGATCACCACGTTCATGTCCGCGATCTGTGAACCTGGCGCAGATGTGAATGACGAAAACTGGAACATCTGCCAGTCCATCATCGCCATCGGATCAGGGGGCGTGTCGGGGAAGGGATGGGGCGATGGGACGCAATCCCAGTTGCGCTTTATTCCCGAACTTGAGACCGACTTTATCTTTCCGGTCCTTGCCGAGGAGTTTGGGTTTTACGGCACGGTGTCGGTGTTGAGCCTCGCCTATCTTATCATCGCGTTGACGGTGATTATTGGTCTGACGGCGGCGACGCCGTTTGGCCGGATGTTGGCGATGGGCGTGGCGGCGACGTTTGCGCTCTACGTCATGGTCAATGTGGCGATGGTGACCGGTCTGATCCCTGTGGTCGGCGTGCCGTTCCCGCTCGTGTCCAACGGCGGCACGGTGATGCTTGTGGCGCTTGCCAGTTTTGGCATCGTGCTGTCAGCCCAGCGCCACGTCGAAACCAAGCGCGGCCCCACTGGGGGTTGGGCCCAGAGCACGCATTCTTAACGTTAGAGCGTGCGTGCCTCGCCTCTGGTCAGTCGGTGTGACCCCGACGGCGCATGCGGTCGCGGAACTCGTCGGTGGTGGCGGCGATTGCTTTGGCAAGGAGCTCAACCAACGCTTCGGTATCGGCCGGATGGGCCTCAAGAGCGCGGGCGATGGCGGCCACTTGCACGGCGCCCACATTGGCCGAGGCGCCTTTGAGCGAATGGCTGTGATAGCGCAGTTCCGTCGCATCGTCGGCTGTCGCGGCGTTGCGGATCTTGACCATGTGGTCTTCGGCCATTGGGAAGAATGTCTCGATGATCGGGAACAGAAGGTCTTCGCCCGTCATGGCGAGCATTTCGCTGTAGAACGCGTCGTCGATCAGATCGATGGCCCCAAGATCTGAATGGCTTTGTTCGGTGTTGGCGGCGGTTTGGCGTGTTGGGGACGCGGCGGTCGTGTCGAGCTCGGCGTCGGTTTTCGGCTGACCATCGAGCGGTGCGCCATGCGGCTGATCGGCGGGTGTGTCCGGGCGGCGAGGCGTCTCGGACGGGGTCTGGATGGGCTCGTCTGCGCCAAATGCGCCAAACTCGGCCAAGATCTTGAGTTCACGCAACACGTCACGGGCGGCTTTGATGGCGGTGCGCACGGCGCTCGTATTGGGTGTTGTGCTGGGCGTGTGTTCCAACGCGTCGATGACGTCGGCGAGCGCGGGGGCGGAGGTCATGCCAATCGCGCTGCGGATCGCTTTGGCTTCGGCCAGTGCGGCGGCGGTGCGTTCCTCGGCGCGGCGCATGGCGACGGCGGCGCTGCGGGTTCGGGTGACGTCGACCACAGAACCGCGCCATCCGCGAAAGCCGCGATCGGCGCCGAAACGCCGACGGGCGTTCACGCGCAGCCACAGGGTTTCGCCGTCGGGCCTGGTGATCTGGACCTCGTGGTTGCGCACACCGCGTTCTGAATTGGCGGTGGTGATCAATGTGCGCTGGGAGTCCTTGGATGCTCCGGGGAACAAGGCCAACGCATAGCGGCCGAGCAACGCTTCGGGATGACACCCGTAAAGGCGGCTGGTGTTGTCGCTGATGAAGCGAATCCGGCCGGATGCATCGATCTCGAAGACGCACACGCCGGAGGTGCGCACAACTTCGTCAAACCGTGCGCGGCTGGCCAGAAGATCAAGCTCGGTAGCTTTGCGCGGCGTGATGTCTGTGGTGACGGCGAACAGGCGGGCGGGCTGGCCGGCGGGTCCGAGCGTGACCTGACCTTTGGTGGCTACCCAGCGGTGTTCGCCGCACGCCTTAGCGAGCCTGTGTTCCAGCGCAAACATGCGGCTTGAGGATGGCTCTAAGCTCGACATGATCGCGTGGACGACCGAGTCTTGCTCGTCGGGGTGCAGGCGCGCCTCAAAGCCGACCCAGTCGGCCTTTTCATCGGCCGGAGCGCCAAGCATGGCGCGCATGGCCTGGGACCACCAATGGCGGCCATTGGTGAGATCCCATTCAAAAACCGCTGCGCCTGATGTCTCAAGGGCGAGAATGGCGCGCTCGCGGGTCTTGTCATTGGTGGTCGCGTCGGCCCGCTCGTCGGTCTCGACAATCACCAGTTGCGGCGGAGCTTGGGTCTGTGGATCGCCGGTCACCCCCAGAACATGGATCGAGGCGAACACGCCGTCGGCGCCGGCGATGCGGGCTGATTGCCGGCCGCCAAATCCAGACAGGCTTGCGAAGAGGGCTTGGACGGCTTGGTTGTGGCTGGGATCGATTTGTTGGAGCAAGGCTGTGACCGTGGTGATCGGGCCGGGCAGGCCGAACCGCGCCATGGCGCGCGCGTCCACGGCAAGCGTGTTGTCATCCAAAACGGCGCAGAGACTGACGGCGTCTAAACTGTGATCGTTGGCGTCTGTCGGCGCGCCAATCAGGGCGAGTGGGACGGTAACGCCGACCAGCGCCCGATTGTGCGCGCCAGCCACGGGACGGGCCATCACCGCTATGGGAACCACGTCCCCGTTTGGGCCCGTCAGCGTGGCGACGGCGTTGACGTTCTGTTGGGCTTGCAGTGCGTTGGTGAGCGCGTCGGCAATGGCGTGGGCGCGCGGGCCAAGCTCGCTCGTGATTCGTTGCAGCGCTGGGGCCATGTCATCGCTGGTGAGCAGCCACCCGCGAGGGGCGGGGTTCGACGGCGTGTCGGCGGCGGTGCGGGCTTGTGTTGAGGGAAGTGGCGACACGGCGGCCTCTTTGTGGCGACTTTCGTCAAGGTTAAGGCCGATAAGCTTTATCTTCAGTTAGCGGCGCTGCGGTGTTGACCATCCTGCGCGCTGCGGCCAGCATCTCGCCACACAGGAGGAGGTGGGTATGGCCGCACCACAAGCACATGAGCATTGGTCGTCGCGTTTTGCATTCTTGATGGCGGCGATCGGTTCGTCCGTCGGCCTGGGCAATTTTTGGCGCTTCCCCTACACGGCTGGCGAAGGCGGGGGGGCGGCGTTCGTGCTGTTCTACTTGGCCTGTGTGGCGTTGGTCGCCTTTCCGATTTTGATGGCTGAGTACGCTATCGGCCGCAAGACGGGCTTGTCGGCGGTGGAGAGCACGGAAGCTTTGGCGCTGGAGGAAAACCGATCCCGAGGTTGGGGCGTGATTGGCTGGGTCGGGATGCTCGCGTCGTTCTTGATCCTGACGTTTTATAGTGTGATCGCCGGTTGGATCCTCATCTACATTCCCGTCACCGTTTCAGGGACGTTGTCAGGCGCCACCGCGGACGAAGTTCAAACGACCTTTGGTTCGGTGACCTCCGATGTACCCTTGGTCATGGCGGCGCACGGCGCCTTTATCGCCCTTACGGCGTTCATTGTGGCGCGGGGCATCAAGGGCGGTATCGAAGTCGCGGTCAAATACTTGATGCCAGCCTTTTTTGTGATGCTCTTGGGTATCGTGGTGTTCTCCGCCATTTCTGGTGATTTCGTTGCGGCGGCTCGGTTCTTGTTTGAGCCCGATTTCTCCAAGCTCGGTTTTGACGACATGTTGTCGGCGCTGGGCCAGGCGTTTTTCTCGATCGGCGTGGGTGTGGGGCTTATGATCACCTACGGCGCGTACCTCGATCGCAACCAGGACATTCCGTCCTCTGCCGGGATCGTGGCGACATCGGATACTCTGGTCGCCATCATTGCCGGTTTGGCGATTTTCCCGATTGTTTTCGCGTTCGATGTGGAACCCAATGCGGGCCCTGGCTTGTTCTTTGTGACGCTGCCAACGGCGTTTGCTCAAATGCCCGGCGGAGCGGTTTTTGGCGCGGTGTTCTTCACGCTCGCGTTCTTTGCGGCGATCACCTCGTCCATCTCATTGCTTGAGGTGAGCGTGTCTTGGTTTGAAGAGCAAAAGAGCATCAACCGCTGGGGCGCCGCCTTTGGTCTTGGGTTTTTGATCTGGGTCATCGGTGTTGGCAGCATCCTGTCCCTCGGCTTCCTGGATTTTGTCGGCTACATCACGGGATCGTTGCTGTTGCCGCTCGGCGGGCTGCTGGTGGCGGTGTTTGCGGGCTGGTTTGTCAGTAAGAAGGTGTTTGTCGAAGAGTTTGGCGACAGCTGGGTCGTGCCGATCTGGCGCTTTTTGATCCGCTATGTGGCGCCCATCGGTGTGGCTGTGATTTTGGTTGGCGGGATCGCGACCAAGGTTATCGAAATTGTGGCGCCCGCTGAGGACGAAGCCGCCGCTGAAGTTGCACCAGAACCTGGCGACGAAGAGACGGCGGGCGCAGACGGTGAAGAGGCGGAAGGCTAGCGCATCTGCGCAGCGAAGGTATCGGTCGCGCGGACCAGAGCGTCGACGATGGCTGGGTCCGAGGCGGCGTGGCCGGCGCCTTCGACGTAGATGAGTTCCGCATCCGTCCAGGTTTGGGCAAGACGCCAGGCCGTGACAGGTGGGGTGACCACATCATACCGTCCCTGCACGATCACGCCCGGGATGCCATCAAGCCGCGTTGCGTCTTCAAGCAGTTGGTTGGGCCGCTCCATGAAGCCGCCATGGTGGCAGTAATGGCATTCCAGGCGCGCCAGCGCGTCAAGCGCGGCCGGATCGCGCATTCTGGCGGGACGGCCGCGTCCGCTGATGTGCATGCGCCGGTCGGTGCCCCGGTCGCCAATTCGGATCGCCGCGTTTTCCCAGGCAGTCCAGGCCAGCACGGCGGCTTGGCGAACCGCTTCGTCGTCGCTGGTGAGCCGCGCATAGTAGCTCGCCACGGGCGTGTCGCGTTCCTCCACCGGGAGATGGCCAACAAAATCCGCCCACTGATCGGGGAGGATTTGGCCGGCGCCGCCGCCGTAGAACCAGTCGATTTCTTCTTGGCTGATCAAGAACACCGCGCGCAGAATCAACGCATCCACCCGTTCAGGGTAGGCTTCGGCATAGGCTACGGCCAAGGTCGCGCCCCACGAGCCGCCAAACAGCGTCCAGGTTTCCACGCCGAGGTTGCGGCGCAGCATTTCCATATCCTCGACCAAACGCCAGGTGGTGTTGTCCTCCAGCGAGGAGAGCGGCCGGGAGCGCCCGCAGCCGCGTTGATCAAACAGGATTGTCCGCCAACGGCCTGGATGGAAAAAGCGCCGCATGGCTGGCGTACAGCCCCCGCCTGGGCCGCCATGCAAAACAACAGCTGTTGGCGCCTTGGCGACGCCGCATTGCTCTGCGTAAACTTCATGGTGGCGTCCTGCCGCGAAACACTGGTACGCGTAGGGCTCGATATGAGCGTAGGCTTTTCGCAGTTGCACCATAGTCTCACGCCAGGTAAGGGACGCCGTGTTGGGGTTGTGTTCAGGGGTGGCGCTGAGAGTTGATTTCATTATCTGCTACTTAAGCGCAAGATCTTTTCGGGCGAGGGCGCAGAAGGCATGACCGAGTTCCGTATCCGTTTGGTGGCCGTTGGCGCTGCAGTCGCTCTGTGCGGCGGTTGCGCCACTGTCGATATCTCCGGCGCCTCTTCCCAATCGGTGGTGTCCCTGATCAGCGGCAAACCGCAATCAGTGCGCGCGCTACAGGCTGCCTGCTCAGACTTCAATGATGCTCTGGAAGGCGTTGTGCCGGTGTCGACTGAGGACGACGGCGTGCGTGTGGCGCTCACGACGTTGCTGGGCGGCAACAAGAGTAAGGGCGAGACGGACCCGGTCGTGGCTTACATTGAAAACCTGGAAGGCGAGCCGGGGACGCTGGCGGTGTTGGATCAGGTCGCCCAGGACGCCTCGATGCTGGCGATTTTGACGCAGCGGGTTAACGCCGCCGCTGATGAGGTCTCGCCTGACGACGCGCACGCTTTGAACATCACCGAGGTGGAGTTTGTGCTCACGCGCGGTATGAAGGCCAGCGCCATTTTGCGTGATGTGATCGAAACCGTGCGGTCCGAGGAGACCGAGGATGAAGCGCGCGCGGCGCTGCGCGCTGTTGCGGCGCTCACCGATAGCGTGACGATTTTGAGCGTGCGGGCCGACGACTTGGTGACCCTGACGCTTGCCGATGAGGTTGAGGATCTTGACGCGGGCGGCGCCGGGTGAGCGTGCGCGCTGACTTGGTGGGCGCTTAGCCCGTCTTGAGTGATGGACCCCCAAACCGTTCCCGGATTTCTGTCGCCTGAGGAAGGCTACGCCCTTGCTGAGAGTGTGCGGTCGACACGCGAGATCGCCGGCGTTGTCGTCGAAATTGGCGCGTATTGCGGGCGCTCGACGCTGTACTTGGCTGGCGCGCTGACGACGGGCGCGCTCGTGTTCTCCATCGATCATCATCGCGGCTCTGAAGAACATCAGCCTGGCGGGGGTTATGATGATCCTCGGTTTTGGGATGCGGATGCTGGGTGTGTGGATACGCTCCCTTCGTTTCGCGCGAACGTGCGAGCGAGCGGCCTGGAAGACCGGGTGGCTGCGGTCGTGGGCGAGGCGGCGGCGATTGGCCGGGTGTGGGCGAGCCCGGTGCGCTTCTTGTTCCTTGATGGCGGGCATAGCCGACGCGCCGCCTTGCAGGATTGGCGCGTGTGGTCCCGGCATATGGCGCTTGGCGGCGTGGTGGCCATCCATGATGTGTTTGCGCGTCCTGCCGAGGGCGGACGCCCGCCGCATGATGTGTTCACGCTTGCGTGCGGATCAGGCTTGTTTGCGCCCACCCATCGCGTGGGGTCCTGTCAGTTTTTGACGCGGCTTGGCGCGTCTGGGTAGCGCATCACGGGCCCGCGGTGATCGGTCAGATGGCGGATAAACACATGGGCGCGGCTGTTTTGGTGCTGACCATGTCGGCGGCGAGGATGGCTGCGCCCGCCGTCCAAGTGGGGCGGTCCAGGGGCCAAGGTCGATCGAGAGCAAATTGGCGGCCCATCCATAAGATTCCCGCTGAGTCGGCGTGCAGAGCGAGGGCGATGAGCAACCGTTCAGCGTCATCGGTCAAGCCAACGCGGGCGCACGCCATGGCAAGCTCTGCGGTTTCCGCCGCTGTGGCCCACGGTTCGTCTACGACACAGCGACAGCCCCACGTGTCGTGCACAAATGAGGCCCACTGCGCGGCGAACCGGGCCCGTCCTTGCGCGTCTGTCAGAACGCCGGTCAGCACAGGATAGTACCAATCCATGGCGTGGCGCGGTTTGGGGGTCAGGCGGCCTTGGGGCTGTGTGAGTTCTGCACGCAGCGCGCTGAACAGCACCTTGGATGCGTCCCAAATGTGATCTGACGCCTGATCATTGGCGTCAAGCAGCCGGGCGGCGCACACCAGGCTCATGGCGATGCTGGCGTTGCCGGTCAACAAGCGTTCGATGGTGTGCGGATCTTCTTCCGGTTCGCATGCGCGCCACGGGAACAGACCGTCAATCGCCTGAGGCAGCAGCCATTCCGCCGAGCTCGCCACCATGGCGGCGGCCGCCGTCACATCCGCGCGCTCCCCGGTCAGGGTCGCAAGACGCCACGCAAACACCGCCGGGTAAGCGCAGAAATTGGTGTCGACGACCTGGTTGACGTCATCGACCACCAGTCGTTCATTGGCTTGGTCCATGGGCGCGGCGCAGCCCATATCGGCCAGCCAGCAGCCATCACTGTGTTGAGCGTCGATGAGGTGATCGCGGGCGCGCCGGGCGGCGGCGATGTCGCCGGCGACGGCGAGGCCCATGGCGGCTTCGCTATGGTTCCACGGATCCCAAAGCCCCGTTTCAAGCCAGGGAATGCGCCCTGAAGGCTCTTGGAGGCGCGCGATGTGGGCGGCGAGCGCGTGGACGTCGAGCGTGGTCATGGCGTCGTCTCGGCGCGGCGGAAATGCATCACAACGCTCTTGCCCATGATCGGGTTGGCGAGTGCGTCCAAGGAGCGGGTCAACCAGGGCCGCTTCAGAATATCCCATTCCAAAACGCGTTGGTAAGCACGGATGATGGGATGGGTGTCGCGACGTTTCCACAACGCGCATTTGAGCCACCAAAACGGGCTGTGTAGCCCATGGCGATGGTAGCGGCGGGTCTGGGTAAAGCCCTCACGTTCGATGTCGGTTTTCAGCGCGCCCGCCTTAAAGATGCGCACATGCCCGCCCGGGGTGTTGGCGTACTCCTGCGACAATCGCCAGCAGATGGCTTCGGGCCAGCCGCGCGGCACTGAGACCGCCAGCACGCCGCCTGGTTTGAGAACGCGCGCCATCTCCGATACCGCGCGCTGATAATCATGCAGGTGTTCGAGCACTTCTGAACACACCACGACGTCGAACGCGTGATCGGGGAAGGGCAAGCGATAGGCGTTGGCCTGGGCCGCCCCCGAACCGCCCTCGGGCGTGAACAGAGCAAAGCCGTTGCGGGTCGCGGCGACATCGTCAAAGTCCAGATCAATGGCAATCGCCGTCACGCCTCGGGTGGCCAGCGCGTGGGCATGGCGACCGCGCCCGCAGCCGACGTCCAAAACGCGGGCGCCAGGGCCGAGGGGCAGGTGCTCAAGCGCGACGGTGAGCACGAACGCCGAGCCGGTGATAGAGCGCCAGCGCCGCGTGGGCGTGGCGGGTCCACGAAAATTCAGTGCGCGCGCGTTGGGCGCCGGCGCGGCCTAGCGCCTCGCGGCGCTGGGGATCGGCGAGCAGCGACGCGATGGTGTCAGCGAGCGCTTCGTCGTTGCCCGCCGGGGTCACCAGGCCGGCCTCGCCCACGACTTCGGGCAGTGCGCCGCCATCGCTCACGATCACCGGGGCGCCGCAGGCCATCGCTTCGGCGGCGGGCAGGCCGAACCCCTCAAAAAGCGAGGGAAAGACAGCAATGTCGGCACGTGCAAACAGCTCGGCGACGTCGGTGCGATCCACCCCGCCGGTGAAGCTCACGCGATCGGCGAGCCCGGCTTCTTTTAGGGCGCGTTTGGCCGGTCCTTCACGAAGGGAGCCAATGACAACCGCGCGGGCCGTCGGGACGCGATCGCGCAACCGCCCAAGCGCGGCGATCAGGACGTGTAGTCCCTTGAGCGGCGTGTCGGCGCTGGCGGTCGATACGATCAATCCAGCTTCGCGCGGCGTGTTGGGGCGTGGCTGAAACACGCTGACGTCCACGCCATTGGGGCAAACGGTGACCTTGTCGGGATCCAGTCGGAAGTCGCTCGCCAGCGCTTGGCGGGAGGCGTGGGACACGGTGAGCACATGGGGCAGGGCGCGGGCGACGCGGGCTTGTGTGGCGATGAAGCTGTGCCATCGGCGCAGCCAAAATCGCTTCCAGGCGCTTGGCTCAGCGCCTAGCGCGGCGCGCAAATCCACGCTGATGGGGTGGTGCACCGTGGTTAAGAGCGGCCACCCCTCGCGCTGAAGGCTGAGCATGGGACGCGAGAGCCCCTGATTGTCATGAATCACGTCGAAGTCGTCCCGGCGCGAGGCCAGCCATTGGCGCAGCCGCAGACCAAAACTGTTCAGCTCGCCGAACGCCCCGGTGTTGTGCGCCAGCCATTCAGCCCGGTCCGCTTGGCGCCACATCATGTTGGGATGCAACGCAAGAAGGGCGTTTTTGCGCGCGAACAGGTCGAGCGAGGGCAACTCAACGAGCTTCACGTTGGCGGGCAGGTTGGGATAGGGCGGCCCTGAAATCACCGTCACGTGGTGGCCAAGGTCGTTGAGCGCCTCGGCGAGCGCGCTGACATACACGCCTTGTCCGCCCACATAAGGGTGGGTCCGGTAGCTGGTGAGCGCGATGCGTAAGGGCGCGGGAAACGGGTCGCGCATGGCTTCGGCTGCGGGCGGAGTCGCCAGGTGAAGCGTTTCAGTGTCGAGCAAGGTGATTCCGATGGAAAGCGAGGAGACGATAGGGCAACCTAGCCCGCACCGCAGGCGGGGGCCAAGTCATGTGGGCGCCTTAATGCGAGGTGGGCCAAGTCTAATCTTTGCGCACAGCGCGAAACTCGGTCCAAGCCAAGGCCAACCAGGCGAGGATCATGGCGCCGCCGCCGAACGGGGCGATCACGCCCAACGCGCGAATCTGTGTGAAAGCGATGGCGTAAAGCGCGCCGGCGAAGAGGGCGGCGCCGATGACAAACAACAGCGCCGCCAGTAGGGCGTTGCGCCACACCGCATACAGGCCCGCCAGAGCGGCAATGGTTTGCCAAAGCGCACCAGTGCGCAGATAGTCGGCTTGGGCCTCAGGGGCGGCGTGGGCCGCGAAGGCGCCAGCCATAATGGCGATGGCGCCGTGCAGGGCCGCCGTTCCGGCGGCAATGCGTTGGAGATGTTTGAGCTGCATAACCCAAGCCATAGGCGAGGGAGTTGGTGTTTGACCAGTACAAGTTCGCTGAGGCGGGCGCTCGCCCAGGCGCTGCCGAGGTCTGCGCGACGGGTGGTGTACGCTTACACAGCCCTGTTCTTCGTGTCCGGCGCGATTCTGCCCTACTTTGCGCCGTGGTTGGCTTCGCGCGGGCTTAGCGGGGCCACAATCGGCTATGCCCTTGGGGCGGGTATGGTGGTGCGGTTTGTGTTCTCGCTCCTTGCCGGGCGCATCGCTGACCGCCGCCAGGCCCCTGTTGAAACGCTGCGGGCCTTTGGCTTGAGCGCGATGGTGGTGGTTGCGGCGCTGTTTCTTGATCATCCAGGCTGGTTGCTGGTGGTTTTGGCTGTGGCGCTGATGGCGGCGCAGTCGCCCATGGGGCCGCTGCTGGAAGGCGTGGGGCTGCGCACGGCGCGGCGTGATCGGTTTAGCTATGGTTTGGTGCGCGCTGCGGGCTCGCTGGCTTTTGTGATCGCCAGCTATCTGGTGGGCGTGATCATGGCGCCGGAGGTGTTCGGGCCGGAGGCCTTTTTGGTGTGGGTGCTTGCCGCCCAGATTGTGTTTCAGCTCGTCTTGCGCTTCTTGGGCGAGGTTGATGCGCCAGGCGGGCGGCCCACATCCTCGCGCGCGGGCCAGTCGTGGGCGGTTTTCGCCACGCCTGTGGCGATTCTTGCGTTTGCCGCGTCCTCATTCGTTCAGGCGAGCCATGGTTTTTATTATGCGTTCAGCGTGTTGGTGTGGCTCGAAGCGGGTCTGAGCGCGCAGACGATTGGGCTGTTGTGGGCGTGGGCGGTTTTGGCCGAGATCATCTTCCTGGCCATGTTTGCGCGTCGGGCGGAGCGCTGGGGGGCGCCGGTATTGCTGGGGCTTGGCGCGGTGTGCGCGATCGTGCGGTGGTTCGCCATGGGGCTTGGCGGCGAGGTGACCCATGTGGTGTGGCTGGCTGCGTTGCAGACCCTGCACGCCGGCACGTTCGCCATGGCGCATCTTGGGGCGATGGTGTTCATCATTGAGCGTCTGCCGGCCGGGCAAGCGGGCACGGCCCAGGCGCTGAACTCGGGTTTGTCCATGGGCGTGGCGCTGGCGGGCGCAACGGCGCTCTCGGGGGTTTTGTTCGATCGGTTTGGCGGGCTCGGCTATCTGGCGATGGTTGTCATTGCGGTCGCAGGGCTTGCTTGCGCCATCGGACTGTGGGTTGTCAGCCGTCGCGCGCCTAGCCCCACAGATCCCGCACCGGCGGATGCATGAGCGCGCTCTCGTAGGCTATGCCGGGCTCGCGGTCTCGGTCGAGGAGGAGCGGGCCGTCCAAATCGATGAACGCAGCGAAGCTCTCGAGCAGGAACGCCGGCGCCATGGCCAGAGACGTGGCGACCATGCACCCCACCATGACCGTCAAACCGAGCTGTTGGGCGTGGCGGGCCGCGCGCAGGGCTTCGGTCAGGCCGCCGGTCTTGTCCAGTTTGATGTTGACGGCTTGGTATCGGGCGGCGAGGCCATCCAGGTCGGCCGCGACGTGCATGCTTTCGTCAGCACAAAGCGGCACAGGGCAGGCGTAGCCTTCCAACGCGCCGTCATGGTCGGCTGGCAGAGGCTGTTCGATCAGTGCGATGTCGCAATCGGCCGCGATTGGCGCGAAGGCCTTCAAGCCATCAAGGTCAAAGCCCTCATTGGCGTCGACGATGATCTGGGCGTCGCTGCGGGCCGCGCGCACGGCCTGGACGCGTTCGGTGTCGCGACCGTCGCCCGCCAGTTTCATCTTGAGGATGGGTTTGTCCGCGTGGGCTAAGGCGCTCGTCGCCATGCCCCGGGGGTCGGCGAGGGACAGGGTGAAGGCGGTTTGGCGGGGGCGCGGTTCGGGCACGCCGGCGAGGCGCCAGGCGGGCGTGTTGGTGCGTTTGGCCTCAAGGTCCCACAGGGCGCAGTCCAACGCATTGCGCGCCGCTCCGGGCGCATAGCCATACGGTGCGCCATCGGGATCGCGCGCGGCGGTGAGATCAAATCCGTCATCAAAACGGGGTAGCCAGGGGCCGCTTAATCCCTCGACGGGTCGCAGTCGCTGGGCGTCGGCCATGACGCCGGGCACCGTTTCGCCATAACGCGCGTAAGGCACGCTCTCGCCATGGCCGCGATGGCCGGCGTCTTCGATTTCAACCTCGACGAGTTGAGCGACCGACTTGGCGCCGCGGGCGATGCGAAACTCGCCCGCGATGGGCCAGTCCCTGCTGCGCACGAGCAAACGGTGTTTCATGAGGTGTTTCCTTTCCCGTGCGCGCTGCATCCCATTGGCGCTTGGCTGCGCTGGCTGGGCAGACGGCTCTGGTCTTGGGTCTTATATCATTGGGTGAGTGATGGGAGCGGGCATGGGTGCGGCCGACCTCAATGTGGCGAGCGAGGACTCACATACGGTGCTGACGCCGTCTGGCGATTGGACTGTCATGCATGTGGGCGGCTTCAACCGCGAGCTGGAGCGCCTGCGCGACACGGTCGAGCCTGGTCGGTTGGTGATTGAACTGGACCGTCTGGGTCGGATCGACACGACCGGGGCGCTGTCGCTTTCGCGCGTCCTCGACCGTTGTGGCGAGCCCGACGCCGATTTCCATTTTCGTGGAGACCATCCCACCGCGCGCCGGTTGATGCGCCTGGTGCGCGAGACCATCAGCCCGTGCCCACCGCCGCCGCGCGAAGGCGGCGGGGCCATCGCCATGCTCGAACGCATGGGCGAGGGGTTGGTCGCGGCGTTTCGCGACCTGGTCGACAGCCTTGCGTTTTTTGGCCAGCTCTTGGTGTCGCTGGGCCGCATGATCATGAATCCGCGACGGTTTCGGCTCGCGCCCATGGTGCATGTGATGGAAGATGTGGGTGTGAACGCTGTGCCCATTGTGACCGTGCTGTCGTTTTTTGTGGGCGCGGTCGTGGCGTATCTCGGCGCGAACATCTTGCAACAACAATTGGGCAGCGCCTTGTTCGCCTCCCAATTGGTGGGCTTGGCGGTTGTGCGCGAGTTCGGCGTGGTGATCACCGCGATTTTGATTGCGGGGCGCTCGGATTCGGCGTTCACGGCGCAGATCGGCGCCATGGGCATGCAGCAGGAAATCGACGCGATGCGCGCCATGGGCGTGGATCCATATGAGGCGCTGGTGGCGCCGCGCGTGTTGGCGTGCCTGTTTGTGATGCCGGTGTTGTCCATTGCCGCCATGGCGGCGGGTTTGGTGGGCGGCATGATGGCGCTGTGGGCGTCTGCGGACATCTCGCCGTTTTTGTATCTCACCCAGATTGCCGACAATGTGCGTGCGCAGGACTTTTGGGCCGGTATGGCCAAAGCCCCGGTGTTTGCGCTGGTGATTGCGATCATTGGTTGCCGGCATGGCCTGAAAGTGCGCCGCGATGTGGAGAGCCTGGGGCGGCACGTCACGGCCTCGGTGGTGCAGTCGATTTTCGCCGTGATCGTGATCGATGCGATCTTCGCGCTGATGTATTTGGAGCTGGGGATTTGACCGCGGCGGTCGCACCCAACGGCGCGGCGCGGCGCGAGACTG
>CAZADA010000011.1:0-39118 GCA_964483775.1 uncultured Caulobacterales bacterium | reverse complement strand
CCCGTGGTGGCCAACAGCACCTGGCGCTCTTCATCGAGCTTGGGATAGTCGACGTCGACCTGGAACAAGAAGCGGTCGAGCTGGGCCTCGGGCAGGGGATAGGTGCCCTCTTGCTCCACGGGGTTTTGGGTGGCGAGCACGTGGAACGGCTGAGGCAGAGCATGCGGCTTACCCGCAATGGTCACCTGACCTTCCTGCATGGCTTGCAGCAGCGCCGATTGGGTGCGCGGGCTCGCCCGGTTGATTTCGTCGGCCATCAACAGCTGACAGAACACCGGACCGGCGATGAAACGAAATTCACGCCGACCTTGCTCGTCTTGGTCGAGCACCTCGACGCCCAGAATGTCGGCCGGCATCAAATCGGGCGTGAATTGGATGCGCTTTTCCGACAGGCCCAACACCAGTCCAAGCGTGGCCACCAGGCGAGTCTTGGCCAGGCCCGGGGCGCCAACAATCAACGCATGGCCGCCGCATAAAATCGCCGCCAGCGTCAGTTCAACGACCTCATCTTGACCGATGATGGATTGCGCCACCGAAGAGCGCACCGCGCGCAGCCGCTCTCCAGCGGCTTCAACTTCGGCGACAGGTCCAGTGGGCGAGGCGGCGACGTCGGTCATGAAAACTCTCCAAACCCGTGTGCGCCGGCGCGAGGGGAAAGGGCGGGGCGCAATTGCGAGCACCAAGCTTATATACGAAGCTTGAAACACCGTTGCGAGGGTGTCCATGGCTGCGGCTGCGAATGAACAAATGGATAGGTTTGACGGCGAAAGTGGGGCCGGCGCGCCCGAGCGTGCGCAGAACTTTCTTGCACTTGCACAAATGGTCGGCGGCGCGAGTAAATCCGCATTACCGCCTGTGCACTCTTGGGATCCCCCGTCGTGCGGCGACATTGGGCTTGAGATCCTCAGGGATGGCGCATGGCGCCACCAGGGCGACCCGATACCGCGCGAAAGCCTGGTGAAGCTGTTCGCCAGCCTGTTGCGCCGGGACCCCGATGGCCAACACTGGGTTGTCACGCCTGTGGAAAAAGCTCCGGTCAAGGTCGCCTGCACCCCGTTCATCGCGGTCGCGCTGCAGGTGGAGCACCGGGGAACGCCCGAACAGACCGTCGCCTGCGTCACGCAGCTTGGCGACCTGGTGGTCGTGGGCGCTGAGACGCCGTTGCGCGTGGAGATCGATCCGGTCACCAGCGAACCCTTGCCGCTCGTGACGGTGCGCCATGGCCCCGTCAATGGCCTGGAGGCGCGCGTCACCCGCGCCTGCTTTTTTGATCTGGTCGAGTTGGCGCACACACGCGGGTCTGACGCAATCGTGCGCAGCCAGGGCGTGGACTTTGCTCTGGGATCGGTGGACGACACGACCCCATGACCACCAATGCCGATCATCCACCACGCCCGGCGCCGACTGGCGAGGCCGCATTGAACCTTGAGCGATTGCGCGCCGTGCTCGATCCCCTGGCTGACGTCGATCTGTCCGCGCCCACCCGCTACAGCGATTATGACCGCAACGCCCGCCCGGTGCAGGAACGCGCCGAGCCCCTGCGTCCCGCCGCCGTTCTCGCGCCCTTGGTGCGCCGGGCCGGTGAGTGGCGGCTGATCTTGACCAAGCGAGCCGAGACGTTGGTGCGCCATGCCGGCCAGATCGCCTTTCCCGGCGGGCGGGTTGATCCCACCGACCCGAGCATTTCCGCCGCGGCCCTGCGCGAGGCCCACGAAGAAATCGGTCTCCCGCCCGATCAGGTTGAATTGTTGGGCGGTTTTGACGCGTACGAGACGGTGACCGGTTTCGCCGTCGCCCCGTTTGTCGGCGTGGTCCATGGACCGTTCGTGCCCATGCCCGATCCAGCAGAGGTGGACGAGGTGTTCGATGTGGTGCTCACGACCGTGCTCGATCCAACCAACATCCGCGTGCAAACCGCTGTCTATCAAGGCGGCCGGCGAACCTATTTGGAGATCTGCGTTGATGGCCGTCAGATCTGGGGCGCCACCGCAGGCATGTTGAACGCGCTCAGCCGGCGCCTGTTGTCCTAGCCCCGGCCCCTTGCCCCTTGGCCCGCCGTCGCGACCAATGTTAGCCCCAACCCATGACCAACCGTCTTGATCCTGCCGCACACGCTTGGCTGTCGGACGCCGCAACCATAGCTGTGATGGATGCGCTGGACGCC
Organism: uncultured Caulobacterales bacterium; assembly: GCA_964483775.1. GTDB lineage: Bacteria > Pseudomonadota > Alphaproteobacteria > Caulobacterales > Maricaulaceae > CAZADA01. The sequence continues at coordinate 36,954 of CAZADA010000011.1, read as the reverse complement.
GCCAGACCGGACGCCGCGCGTTTTGTCGGCGGCTGTGTGCGCAACGCGCTGATGGGACGCCCGGTCGACGACATCGACATCGCAACCCAACTCGAGCCCGAAGCGGTGGTGCAGGCCGCCGAAGCGGCGGGGCTCAAAGCCATCCCCACGGGGATGGCCCACGGCACGGTCACCGTGGTCGCCGATGGCAAGCCGTTTGAAGTGACGACCCTGCGCCAAGACGTGGAAACCGATGGGCGCAACGCCACCATCGCCTACACAGACGATTGGGCCCAAGACTCAGAGCGCCGCGATTTCCGCCTTAACGCCATGTACGCAGACCGCACCGGCGCCGTGTTCGACCCCCAAAACGGAGCGGCCGACGCGGCTGCGGGCCGCATCGTCTTCATCGGCGATCCCGAAACCCGAATCCGCGAAGACTATTTGCGCATTCTCCGGTTTTTCCGCTTCACCGCCTGGTATGCCTGCGAGATCAACCCCGAGGGCTTGGCCGCGTGCGAACGCCTCGCGTCCGGCATGCGCCGCCTTTCTGCTGAACGTGTTTGGAAGGAGCTGAAAAAGCTCCTCACCGCGCCGGATCCGCGCGCATCGCTCTCGGCGATGATGGGAGCAAGCGTGCTGGAGCAAACCTTACCCCAAGCCCTAGCGCTCGATCTGTTCGATGCGCTCGTCGCGCTTGAGCGCCAAGAGGCGTGGGCGCCCGATCCCATGCTGCGCTTGGCCGCGCTGATCCCGCGCATGGGCCGAGTGGCCGAAGGGGTGCGCACCCGGTTGAAGCTCTCCAACGCGGAGGGCGACCGGTTGATGCAATGGGCCACGCGCACCTACAACCCGCGCCTTTTGCTCGACAAGGACCCCGCAGAAACCGCCAAAGTGCTCTACGGTCTGCACGTGCCAGCCTTGACCGACCGCGCGCGCCTGGCCTGGGCCATGGACGCCGCCAAAGGCGAAGCCGACCCGCAAGCGTGGCGCGCATTGGTGTCCACGCTGGTCGAATGGGAGCGTCCGCAGTTTCCGCTGACGGGCAAAGATCTGAGCGCACTCGGCGTCAAATCGGGACCGAAAATGGGCGTGCTGCTCAAAGCGCTCGAAGAATTGTGGGTCAATGGCGGCTTCAAGGCCAGCCGTGAGCAACTCCTCGCCGCCCTGGATGTCGTGGGGCGCGACTAGGGGCGGGCCTTATTCCAAGATCCGCGCGCCGAACAGGACGTACAAGACGCCAAAGCTCACCGTATGGTGGACCGGCGGTGCGGCGAGGGCTGGAAGCGCGCCCAGAATGATCGGGATGCCCACCACACCGCCGAGCGTCGCCAGTCCGACGGATGGCGCGCCCGGCGACCAGCCCATGCGAGGCTCGCCGCTGATCTCCCCAGGGCCGTCAGCCTCGTCTTGCCCCCATGCCGGCGTGGCGAGCCCGATCAGCAACGCCGCGGCTATGCTCACGATCCATCCGGCCATGGCGGCGTTGTGAGTGGTGGGCGGGGCTGCGGCGATCCGACGGCGTCCCGGGCGCGCTGTCACGGCCATTTCACCTCGGGCGGCATGGAGGACAAAATCGTCGCCACGTTCCCGCCGGTCTTCAAGCCGAACAGCGTGCCGCGATCATAGAGCAAGTTAAACTCGACATAGCGGCCGCGCCGGATCAATTGTTCCTCGCGTTCAGCTGGCGACCAACTTTCCACCATCCGGCGGCGGACCAAGTGTGGGTAGATCTCCAAGAAGGCTTCGGCCTGATCTTTGGCGAACGCAAAGTCGGCGCCCCAATCGCCACTGTTGTGATAGTCAAAGAAAATCCCGCCAACGCCTCGCGGTTCGTCACGATGGTGCAGATGGAAATAGTCATCGGCGCCAGCTTTAAACTGTGGGTAGTAATCGGCGTTATGCTTATCGCAGGCGGTCTTGAGCGCTGCGTGAAAATCCACAGCATCCACAAAATCAGCGGACCGTTGGGCGTCCAGTACGGGCGTTAGATCGGACCCGCCACCGAACCAAGACTTGGTCGTGACCACAAACCGCGTGTTCATATGCACCGCCGGCACGCGCGGATTGACCATATGCGCGATCAGCGAAATCCCGCTCGCCCAGAACCGCGGATCCTCCTCGGCGCCAGGGATGTTGCCCCGGAACTCGGGCGAAAACTCCCCGTAGACAGTCGAGCAATGCACGCCGACCTTTTCAAACAACCGCCCGCGCATGAGCGAACCGACCCCGCCGCCTTCGTCGACAGAACCCTCGCCGCGCGCCCAGACCAGGCGTTCAAACCGACCCGCATCGCCCTTGTAGAGCGGCGGGCTGGCTTCATCCTCGAGCCGCTCAAATTCGGCGCAGATACGGTCGCGCAAATCCTCGAAAAACGTACGCGCTTGGGCTTTGCGGTCGTCCAACACAGGATCGGCGACGTTTGTCATCTCAGTCATCACGGTCACATCGGTTTGGTGTCTGTACGGCCGATAGGGTTACGCCCCCGAGGCCAGTCCATCCAGTCCCAACTGCCGCGACGCTTCGCCCAAGGCGATCCCGGCCGCCGTCGCAACATTGAGGGAGCGCGCGCCCGTCGCCAACGGGATCACAGCGCGCACATCGACCGCCTGGTGAACGTCCTGCGGTGCGCCGGCGCTCTCGCGTCCACACAGCACCACGTCGTTGGGCGCGAATCGGTGCCCCCACAGCGGCTCAGCGCCCTGAGTCGTGAGCAACACCAGCCGGGCGCCCTGCGCTTTCACCTGCGACGAAAACGCCGACCACGACGCATGCCGCACGGTCTCAACCAGCGCGCCATAGTCCATCGCCGTGCGACGTAACGCCTTGTCAGTTAAAGCAAATCCGCATGGCTCGATGATGTCGAGACCCACGCCGAAGCAGGCCGACAGTCTGACCGCGGCGCCCACATTGTGCGGGATATCGGGTTGAAACAAAGCCAGGCGCATCGTAGGGGCTTCCGCTTGGAGGGCGTGTTGCGGCGTTCGGACGCAGAGCCCAATGCCCTCCGACCCATAAGTTAGCAACCACGCGCAAGCAGTGTGTCCATTGCATGCCGCTAGTTGGACATGAGGTGTACCGGTGACTGACGCCACGCAATCGGGCGAGGGCCCGCAGACCAGCGAAGAGCCGACCCGTCGCGACTTCATACACATCGCGGCCGGCACGTTCGCCGCCGGTGGGGGAGGTTTGTTTGTGTGGGCCTGCGCCACCACCATGGCGCCCGCGGCCGACACCCGCGCCCAGTCGAGCAAGGATGTGAGCATCGCCGGACTGGCCGACGAGGCCATGGCCGGCACCGAGATGCGCGTGGAAGTTGGCGGCAAGCCGGTGTTCATCCGCCACCGCACCACCGAGGAGATCGAAGCCGCACGGGCGGTTGATCTGAGCGACCTGAAGGATCCGCAAACCGATGATGAGCGGTTGCTGCCGGATCAAAACGGTGAGCTGCGCCCAGAGTTGCTAATCATGTTTGGCCTGTGCACCCATTTGGGCTGTGTGCCGACCGGCGATGCGGCGGGCGACTTTGGCGGTTGGTATTGTCCATGTCACGCCTCGCACTACGATACCGCGGGCCGTGTGCGCAAAGGTCCCGCGCCGACAAATCTGGAAATTCCCAAGTACGAATACGTCTCCGACACCGTGGTTCGGATCTCACTATAAAAAGAACGCGAGTAGACCTGATGAGCGGACCATCAACCTACGTACCCAAAACAGGCTTCGAAAAGTGGTTGGACCAACGCCTCCCGCTTCCACGTCTCGCCTATGACAGTTTTGTGGACTTCCCAACGCCGAAGAACCTAAACTACTGGTACACATTCGGCGGTATTCTCACGGTATGTTTGCTCGTCCAGATCATCACCGGGGTGATCCTGGCGATGCACTACATCGCTCAGGTCGACATGGCCTTCGCCAGTGTTGAGCGGATCATGCGCGATGTGCCCAATGGCTGGCTGGTCCGCTATATCCACGCTGTCGGCGCGTCGATGTTCTTTATCGCGGTGTATCTGCACATCTTCCGAGGTCTGTACTACGGCTCCTACAAGGCGCCGCGTGAGATCCTTTGGGTGCTGGGCTGTGTGATCTTCTTCTTGATGATCGGTACGGCGTTCTTGGGTTATGTGCTGCCTTGGGGGCAGATGTCGCTCCACGGCGCCAGCGTGATCACGTCATTGATCGGCGCAGTGCCGGGCGTGGGCGAAGGGATCAAGACGTTTGTGCAAGGCGCGCCAAGCATCGATAATCCAACGCTGACGCGGTTTTACGCGCTCCATTATCTGATGCCGTTCATGATCTTCGGGGTCGTGGTGTTGCACGTCTGGGCGCTGCACGTGCCAGGAAACAACAACCCCACCGGCGTTGAGGTGCGGCGCAACAATCCTGAGGCGCTCAAAGCCGATACATTGCCCTTCCACCCGTATTACACGGTGAAGGACGCATTCGCCATCGTGGTGTTTTTGGTAATGTTCGCGATCTTCGTGTTCTTCATGCCAAACATTTTGGGTCACACGGACAATTACATCCCGGCTAACAAGCTGGTGACGCCCGAACACATCGTGCCGGAATGGTACCTCTTGCCGTTCTACGCCATCTTGCGCGCCATTCCCGACAAGTTCGGCGGCGCGCTGGCCATGTTCGCAGCCATCGGGATACTCTTTGTATTACCGTGGCTTGACACGTCGAAGGTGAAGTCGATGCGCTATCGTCCCATGGCGCGCCAGTGCTTCATCGCTTTCGTTGTGGTGTGTTTGGGTCTGGGATGGTGCGGCGCACAGAACGTCGACGATCCAGTGATCGCCATCGGTGACTCTCGCTGGGCGCTTGAATACACGCAAAACGGCGAGGAACAACGGTTTGTTTACGATACCGGTGAACAAGCCTTGATCGAGAGTCGTAAGCTGCCTGCAGATGCTGGGGCGGATATCGTTGAAGTTAAGCCGCCAGCCCTTACATATCTATGGCTTATGCGAATCTTAACGTTTTTGTACTTCGCATATTTCTTAGCCTTGCCCTTGTTGGGCATTATAGAGACCCCCAAACCACGGCCGGCGTCGATTGACGCGTCCGTGCTGAAAGGCAGAGCGTCGGGACAGTCGGCTGAGGTGGCCGGCGGCGTCGCAGCGCCAGCAGAATAGGGGGTGGAGTGGTGAAGAGCGTGTCGTACTTTTGTTTGACCCCGAAGGCCCGCGAAGGGCACGTGTTGCGCCAAGTCCGCTCGGCCTTGCCCGATGCTATGGCGTTCCTGGTGGCGGCGGCTGTGACGCTGGCGTTGGTGCTCACCTACGCCGAACCGGTTGAAGCCAAGGGCGGGGCGAAGAAGCCTGAAAAATATGACTGGAGCTTCAACGGCATTTTCGGCCGTTACGACCCCGAAGCGTTGCAGCGCGGCTACCAGGTGTACCGCGATGTCTGCTCACAATGTCACTCCATGGATTTGTTGGCGTTTCGCCATCTCGGCCAGCGCGGGGCCCCGTTCTACAACGCCGACTATCCCAATCCAGTCACCAGTCCCTACATCATCCAGCTCGCCGCCGACTTCGGCGACCGCGTGCGCGGCGTGCGCACGCTCAGCGGCGGGGCCGAGTTCGAAGTGATCGACGGAGTTGGCGATTGGATCAGGCGCGCGCCGGTGCCCTCAGACTACATCCCCGCACCCTATGATGCGGCCACCATTCAGGACATGATGGACAACGGCGTGGCGATCCCGCCGGACTTTTCCACCATCGTCAAAGCGCGCAAGGGTGGGGCGGATTACGTCCACTCGCTCAATCTAGGTTACATTGATCCCCCAGAAGGTCTCAATGTCCCATCGGGCAAGTATTACAACCAGTATTATCCGGGTGATTTGGCGGAGTTCTGGGACGGCGATCCCGAGCACGTCCCTCGGGGCGGCTTCATCTCCATGGCGCCGGCCTTGATCGAAGGGGCTGTGACCTACGGCGATGGCTCGGTTCCAACGGTCGAGCAGATGTCCAGCGATGTCGCCCACTTCCTCACCTGGGTTTCGCACCCGCATATGGATGCGCGGAAGGACCTTGGCCGCCAGGTCATCATTTACCTCACGCTGCTCGCTGTCTTGCTGTGGTTCTCCTACAAGCAAATCTGGAAGAACGTGAAGAAGGGCTGACCACAGTCCAGCCCGTCGGCGCTGCTCCAGGCGAAGCGTGCATACACACATCGGTCGTCGCCCCGTAGGCCAGGCCCATAGCGCGCAGTCACGGGGCGTGCGATCCCTTGGACGTCGGGCGGCGACCCAGCCCATCACCATAGGGGCCCAGGCGCGAGGGGCGTTGCGTTCGACAGGTTGGAATGGTGATGGTCGGGGGGCCAACGGAGGCGCGCCTGGCGATCGCCGCGCCGCCAAAGTCCAAAGTCACCTGACGTTCTCGCCGCGAGCCATGAGGCCATGTCTGCACCCGTCACGCTCTTCATAGGCGATCGCGCGTACTCGTCTTGGTCTCTGAGGGCCTGGTTGGCGCTGAGCCACGCCAACGTCGCGTTCACCACCAAGCTCATCCGCCTCGACGCTCCCGACAGCGCCGCTCAGCTCGCCAACGCTTCACCCGTCGCGACCGTCCCGGTGGTGCGGGCCGGGGATCAGGTGATCTGGGACTCCCTGGCCATCGCAGAATGGGCCAATGAGCAGGCGGACGGCGCGCTATGGCCGGCCGACCCCGACCAACGCGCCTGCGCGCGCGCCCTCGCGGCGACCTTCCACAGCAGCTTCGGCGCGTTGCGGCGCGATGCGCCGATGAACCTGCATCGTTACGCCTCGCCAGCCCAATCGACGGGGGACGACGCCCTTGCCGACCGTGACAGCCTCTGCGCCCTGTGGCGATGGGCGCTCAACCGTTCCAGGCGGACAGGGCCGTATCTGATGGGCGAATGGTCACTGGCAGACGCGATGGCGGCGCCCTACGCAACGCGCTTGGCGAGTTACAGCCTCTGGTCGCCGGACGACGCCGCCATACGCCGGTACGCCGACGCACTGTTCGCCGATCCAGCGCACCAGGCCTGGGACGAGGCGGCGCGCGCCGACCCGCGCCGCCTCCACCATGTCGACCGGCTCTAGACCGGCTATTCGATGCCGACCGTTTTGAGCAGGGCGGCGATGTGCGTGCGGTGCGCGCGGGTCGCGGGGTCGCTCGGTTCAAAGCCAAGGGTTCCTGGACTGACCATGGCGTGGATGTCCATCAGACTGCTCAGCGCCGCCGAGCGCGCCACAGGATCATAGCCCCCGCCAAGCCAGCCCTGATAGCTCTGTCCGCCCGCAATCCCGACCAGCTGCGTCACATAGTCGATCTGCAATTGCTGCCGCAACGAGGACACCCGAGAATTGATGTCGTCGGCGACCACCATCCGCGTCATGTCCGCCAGATACTCCGCCGGAGGGTAAGTACCGCCGTACAATTGGGAATCCGACAGACGCTGCAAAACGTTCGGGTGCAGCAGGTGCGCCATCATCCGCGCTTGGATCGCCCGCGCGCGAGCGTGCACTTGGGGATCTTCGTTGACGCCAAAGGCGGAAAAGCCCCGGCGTTGGGCCTGCAAGTGCTGGATCAGCTCGGCGTCATAGTCGAACGCGTCCACCCCAAACACATGCTCGCCAAGCAGCGACAAGGCGTGCTCCTGACGCTCGCGCGGCACGGCTTGGAACGGCTCAACGGCCCCGGGCTGACCGGCCACAGAGCGTTGTTGATACACGCCGCCCACATGGCGGGTGACCACATTGGCGGCGTTGGCGTGCCAACCGGTGACCGAAAGATAAGCGATCAAGAGGTCCTGATAGGTGTCGCCTTCATCGGAAAACCGGTCCTTGAGCGCCACCAAGGTCTCGTCGGCCAACGCGAACTGGTTTTCCGCCCACGTCAGGCTGTCCGCCCCCAGATCCCCGATCATGATCCGCGGATCGATATTGCCGCCGGCAAACCGCATATCGTCGGCGTCATTGCCGAAGATCAGTTCGCGTTCGGTCGACCGCTCCAGCACCGCTTGGGCGGCTTCTTCTTCGGTGGTGTAGCCAAACTGGATGGCCCAGACATCGTAAGGACCTGGCGCGCTCATATAGAACTGCCCCTGCGCCACACCGTCCCGGGCGATGTTGGAGGCGTTGTAGTCCATCACAGAGTTGCCCGGCGGGGTATCGGCGTCGGAGAGCGCCTCCGCGCTCGCGCCCGAGGACGCCGCCATGTTGTGGCTGAGCCCAAGGGTGTGGCCAATCTCATGCAAGGTCAGCTCGCGGATGGCCGACTGCACCAGCTCAGTGCGCATCGACTCTGGCGCGTTACGCGCCAACAGCACCGCATTGGTCATCAAAAAGTTGCGTTGGATCTGTTCGGCGTGCGTGCACATCATGTGGTGGTTGCCCGCGCGCCAAGCCGCGACCGTGGAGGGCCTGGGCTCCACTTCGGGCAACAGCGCGTGCGCCATCGGATTGCGCGGCGCCTGCGCGCCTCCGGCGCTTTCAACGCCATAAACGTCCTGCAAGCGCACCCGGTTGGTGACAAAGACATTTTCGAGCATGATGTCAGCGCCGAGGATCTGACCCGTACGCGGATTGGTGAAGCTCGGCCCATAGCCGCCAAACGGTGGGTTGGGCGAAGAGGTCCAGCGCAGCACGTTGTAGCGAATATCGCCGGCGTCCCAGTCGGCGTCGTCGGGCTGTTCCTCGACGCGGATGGCGTTGGAGAACCCGGCGGCTTCAAACGCGACGTTCCACGCCAGCGCGCCCTCACGGACAGCTTGGCGGTACTCCTGCGGGGTGGTGTTTTCGATCCAAAACGTGATCGGCTCGACGGGATCGGAGATGGGCGCGCTCGGATCAGCTTTGACCAGATTCCAGCGGTTGATGACGTCGCGGTAGGGCGTGTAGCTGGCGGTCGTCAGGTCATCCACCGAGTTGGTGAAGTAACCGACGCGGAAATCGTCAAATCGAGGCGAGTAGGAATCCTCCAGTGGCATTTGAATGAAGGAGTGCTGAAGGAAAATCGAAATACTTCGCGGATCAGTAATCGCAGGATTGCCGAAGGATATCGCCGACGCGCTCTCGTACACATATTGCACTTCGACATCGGTATTCTCTGGGTAGTTACGAACATCATCGTAGCGCGTGAGCGATGAACTCAACTTACCAAGACCAAGTGGGTTTGGTGGTTGGCCCGGAAGCGACGGCGGCTTCACACGGTGGAGTTTTTCGCCCTTAAACAGATCATCAGCTTTGATCAAAAACGACGCGCCATCCTCGGCGGTCTGCTCAATGTCGACTGAAGCCAGGATCGCCCGGGTGACGTTCGCGTCCGCCGCCCGCGAGAGGGCGTTGTCGGGATCAAAATAGAAGTTCACGTTTTCCTGGTGCACCTCGATGGTGTCATAGCGCTTGTGAAAGCGGATGACCTGTTCCTCGCGATAGGCGCCGCGAAAGAACCCCCAACCAATGTCAGCGGTGCCGTCCGTGGTGTGGACAAAATGGATGAACTCAGGGTGGGGGAGCGGCTCAGCCGGGATCGGCTCGGATTCGCCTTCAGCGGCGTCTTCATTGGCCGAGGCGTCCTCATCATCGCCGGACGCATCGTCCTCGTCCTCATCGTCGTCCGACTCGGGTGGTTGCGGCTCGATGCCCAGCTGCGCGGCGCTGATCTGCATATAAAGCGTTCCATCGTCGGGATCGCGATACAGCGGGAACAGTCCATCGAAAGCTTCAAAGTCTTCAACAAAATCAGCGAGGTACTCGGTTTTTTCCTCCTCGTCCTCTTCGCCATCTTCGTCTTGCGCCGCTGCGCCGCCGGCCAGAAGCGCGCCAGCTGCGGCGGCCACCGAGGCCATATGAACCCAGCGCAGCCAATCCACACGAGCCCGCGTCCAGCCCATGCGGTCCTCGTTCAAGCCAGACCCAAACCCACTCATGTCCAACCTCACTCTCAAGCGCATCGGCGCCAGCCCGCGGCGCCGCAGCCGTGCCATCACGGCACGCATTCATCCCAAGTTCCGCACGTGATGTGCCAAGAATCAAGGCCATAGGGGACAATCACCGTGCGAGCGCGCCGCGACAACCAAATCTTCAACGCTGGCCGGTACAAGACGACTATGAGCACAGTCACTGCACTCGTCATCGAAGACAGCGCCTTTGTTGCGCGTTTTGTCTCAAAGATCCTCGAGCGCAAGAGCGCTGTGTCGCTCATTGCTGACAGCATCGAAGACGCCCTCAAGGCGTTTAGCGCCCAAAAGCCCGACCTTGTGTTCCTCGACATCGTGCTGCCCGGCATCAGCGGCATTGATGGGATGGCGCAAATCAAAGAGACCTGGCGCGATCCTGTGGTCATTGCGATGACAGCGGGGCGCAAAACGCTGGGCTCCATGGACTCAGCACTGGCCGCCGCGCGCGCCGCCGGCGCCGACCTGGTGCTCCACAAGCCCTTCAGCCAAGCCGACGCCGACCGTGTCTATGAAGACGCCTTGTCGCTCAAGCGCACGGGCAAGCGGGCGCCGCGGGTGCTCGTGGTCGATGACAGTGCGCTCGTTCGCGAGATGGGCGAAGAGTATCTGCGTGCGGACGGTTGGCGCGTGTGGTCAGCCGACACCATGGAGCTTGCGCTCCAGCGCATGTGTGCGCTGGACGTGGACCTTGTGGTCACCGACATCTTCATGCCGGGCATGGGCGGTATTGAGGGTATTCAGGCGCTGCGTCAGACCTGGCCCGGTGTGGCGGTCGTCGCCATGTCCAGTGGGCTCGGCGAAACCATGTCGCAAGACAACACCCTGTTGGCCGCCCAGCGGCTCGGCGCGGTCCAAAGTGTCAAGAAGCCGCTGACCCCCGAGAGCTTGGTCAAGGCTAGCCGCGACGCGCTCAGCGCCGCAGCGACCATTGAAGCCATCAACTTTGGCATGTTGAACCGCGCCTGAACCGCAGGCCCCAGGGACGTGGATCCCCAGGGCTCCGAAGGTTGGCGGCCCTTAGTCTTCAAGACCCAACGACATCGCCTGGCAGGACACGCACACCAGGTAGCGGTCCATGGGGTCGTTCAGGCTCGCCAGCCAATCCAAGTCATGACGCAACATGGTCGCAAAACTCGCCAAGGGGGCGGGCACGGCTTCGGACACGTAAGCGCCGGCCCGCACGCCGATGAACTCGGAAAAGGCCTCCCAGCGCGTGTGCTCGTTGAAATAGTGACGGACCGAATAGTCATCCTCAGCGAGCCCAGCTCGGCCGGCGGCCGAGGCGATGGCGTCGTCAAGCGACCCCAACCGATCCACCAAGCCAAGCTCGACCGCCGTCGATCCGGCCCACACCCGCCCCTGGGCGATCGTATCAACCTGCTCAGGGGTTTGATTGCGGCTCTCCGCCACCAACAACAAGAAGGTGTCGTAGGTGTTCTCAATGCCTGACTGGATCAATGTGCGCTCCGCATCGGGAATGCCGCTCACGAACGACGTGCCCTCGCTCAGCCGCGTGGTGCCGACCCCGTCGGTGCGCACACCGTAGCGTTCACCCAGTCGCTCGAAGGTCGGCAGGATCGCAAACACACCGATTGAGCCGGTGATCGTCGTCGGCGTCGCCCAGATCTCATCAGCCGGTGTGGCGATCCAATACCCGCCAGATGCGGCGAGCCCGCCCATCGATACGACCACTGGCTTGCCGTCGGCCTTCGCGAGTGCGAGTTCCTCGCGGATCAGCTCGGAGGCGAACGCGCTGCCGCCCGGACTGTCCACGCGCAACACGATGGCTTTCACGTCGTCATCAAGCCGTGCGCGCCGTACCAGCGAGGCGTGCTCGCTTCCACCGGTCACACCCCCGTCCCCGCGGCCAAAGACAATCTCACCCGCCGTCGTGATCACCGCCACCTTGGAGTCGCGCGACTGTTCGGCGTCGAGCTGTCCGAGGTAACCGGCCAAGCTGATGCGTTCAAAGCGCTGACCTTCGCCCGCGTCAAACCGGGCGTTCAGTTGATCCTGGATCTCCCCACGACCAAGGGCAGCGTCGACCAGCCCGGCATCAACCGCCGCCCCGGCGAAATCCCCGCCATTGGTGCGCAACGTGGCCGGCAACCTATCGATGAAACGCTGGAGATCACCGCGTTCCACGCCCTCGCGCGCATTCTCAACCCGGGTGGTGTAGGCGTCCCAAAGCACGGTCATCAATTCAAGGTTGGCTTCGCTCGCTTCAGGCGACATGGCGTCTTCGACGAACGGCTCAATCGCCGACTTGAACTCGCCAACCCGGAACACATTGACGGTGACTTCCAAGGTGTTGAGCAGCTCGGCGAAATAGGTGCGGTACACGCCATAGCCGCGTACGGTGAGGCCGCCTTGGGGGTGGATCCAAATCTCGTTGGCTTCCGACGCGATGAGGTAATCTGACTGGCTCATCAGTTCGGCGTGGGCGATGACGGTCTTGCCAGCCGCGCGCACCCGCGCCACGGCGTCGGCCACTTCATGCACCGCGCTCGGCGTGCCGCCGCTGAACCGATTGAGGTCTATGACCAGCGCTTGGATCGCCTCGTCTTCGGCGGCCGCATTGAGCCCGCGCAGCACCTCGCGCAGTTCGATGGTTTTCGTCGGACGCTCGCCAGTCACCGCGTTGGAGATCGCCTCGCGCGGGTCATAGCGTTGGCTTTCTTCGACCAATCGGCCGACAGGCTGCCAATACAAAACGCCATTGTCGGGGATTTGCGCCTTGGGCGGACCTGAGATCAGCGGCACCAAAAAGGCCAGCGCCACCACCACGAGAATCACAAACAGGATCCGTCCCGCAACGCGTTGCGCCGCGCCGATCCCGCGATTGAGCCCTGCCCACAGTGTGTGCAGAAGAGACGCCAATGCCATACCCGACCTCATATGTTGCCCACGCCACCTGACCACAGCTGCTCTAGGGTGTCGATGTGATCGGGCGCATCAGTTGTATGGTTTATACGTTGCGACGACCTCACCAAAGTGCAAGCGCGCCAAGACCAGGACCGGCAGCCGCCGCCGAAGGGGAGGGCTGTGAGGGCTACACGTTGAACTTGAACAGCATGACATCGCCGTCCTGAACCACGTAGTCCTTGCCCTCTTGGCGCATTTTGCCCGCGTCCTTGGCCGCCGTTTCGCCCCCGACCGCCACATAGTCGTCAAAGGCGATGGTCTCCGCCCTGATGAATCCCTTCTCAAAATCGCCATGGATCACGCCGGCGGCTTTCGGCGCTGTCCATCCCTGGCGGATGGTCCAGGCGCGCGCCTCCTTCGGCCCCGCGGTGAAATAGGTCTGCAGCCCCAAGAGCCCGTAGCCTGCGCGGATCAGCCGATCCAACCCAGCTTCTTCAAGGCCGAGCTCAGCGAGGAACTCGGTGCGCTCGTCATCCTCTAGCATGGCCAGTTCAGCTTCGATCTTTGCGGAGATCACCACACACGGCGCCCCCTCGGCCTCGGCGTGGGCCTCGACCTTGGCCGAATGCGCGTTGCCCGAGGCCGCGCAGTCTTCATCAACATTGGCGATGTAGAGCACCGGTTTGGCCGTCAGCAATTGCAGCATCCCCCAGGCTTTGGCGTCTTCCTTGGTGACCTCAGCGGCGCGGGCGGGCTTGCCGTTGTTGAGCTGGTCCAACGCAACATCGATCAAGGCGACGGCGGCTTTGGCGTCCTTATCGCCGCTGTTGGCCTTCTTGATGACGCCGGCCTTGCGCTTTTCAAGACTTTCCAGATCCGCCAGCATCAGCTCGGTTTCGACGGTTTCAAGGTCGGCGAGCGGATCCACCCGCCCGTCCACATGGGTCACGTCGGGATCCTCAAAACACCGCAGCACATAGGCGACAGCATCAACTTCGCCGATGTTGGCGAGAAACTGGTTGCCCAGCCCTTCGCCTTGGCTTGCGCCTTTAACAAGCCCGGCAATGTCGGTGAAGGTCATGCGCGCCGGGATGACTTCGGCCGAGCCGGCAAGCTTGGCCAATCGCGCAAGCCGCGGTTCAGGCACCGCCACCTCGCCCACATTCGGTTCGATGGTGCAGAACGGATAGTTTTCCGCTTGCGCAGCAGCCGTGCGCGTCAGCGCATTAAAGAGCGTGGATTTGCCGACATTCGGCAGTCCCACAATCCCACATTGAAATCCCATGGCGGTCTCTGTCGTGTTGCGTCTCGTCGCCGGGCGGCGAGAGTGCTATGGCCCCAGCGAATGGGAGAGGTCACGACATGGCGGATGTCTTCATTTCTTACAAGCGCGAAGAACGCGCCAAGGCGGTTGTCGTGCTATGGACCCGTCCGCCGTCGACCGCGAATGGGTGGTGGGCGGAAGGTCTCGAGTGTTGAGGCGTCATTCCATCCGCAATTTGGTTTGTTCGTTAACAGTTTCTTGCGCGCAGGGTGCGAATCGCCGCAACCGAATCGGCGATGGGAATGCGGGGTGATCTTCGCAACTGAGCGAGAATCGCCATGTCAAAACGAAACCGCGGGCATCTGCACAAGTTCTATGATGCCGACGCCGAGGGTCCAATCGAAGCTGCTGCGGCCCGCCGCCGGCGCCTCGACGATATCGCTGACGGCGGTCCCGCCGGCGCTGAGGTGGAGCGCTCCGACTCCATCACCCATCTCGAACGCGCCGCCAAGCGTCTCAAAATGCTGCCGTGCGCCGACCGCGTCCTGCGCGTGCCGCAATGGAATATGAAGCTTGCCGCCGAAGCTATGCGCAAAGCCGGTGTCGCCGGCACGGTGTCCAACCTGTCGGGCACGCGCAAGCGCAAGGTCGCCGTGAAGCGCACATAACCCAACAAATGGCGTTGTGCTGAGCCGACCTCCGGAAGGGATCGGCGCGCGACCCCATGGCCGCTTCGACGCCCGTGTGACCGCCATGGCCGGTGGCGCGTTGATAGGGGCCGTCGACAGGGGCGTCAGCGCCCCGAGTTTACGGCGTATCGTCCGGAGCCACAGCTTTCGGCGCGGGGGCCAAATGCGTCACGCGCGTTTGGAACTGATCATCGCGGCCGCCCGCCAGCGCGTTGATCGAGCGCGCAATGGCCTCGCACAGCGCGTCGACCCAAATCCGCTCGCCCTTGCCGAAATCCGACAACACATAGCCCGACACCATCTCACGCACGCCGGGATGGCCGATGCCCATGCGCCCGCGCTTATAGTTGGGCCCGATCACGCTGGTGATAGAGCGAATGCCGTTGTGCCCAGCAGCCCCGCCGCCCGTTTTCAGCCGAAATTTGCCCGGCGCCAGGTCGAGCTCGTCGTAAAACACAACCACGCGCTCCGGGTCGATCTTGTAGAATCGCGCGGCCTCGCCAACCGAGCGCCCACTGTCATTCATAAAGGTCATGGGCTTGAGCAGCAGCGTCTTAACCGGCCCGCTTTCGGTGTCGATGACGCCGTCGCGGACCAGCCCGTGAAATTTGGAGCGCTCCGGTCCAAAGCCGGGCTCAGCGCCGATGGCGTCTACCGCCATGAAGCCGACATTGTGGCGATTCCCGGCGTACTTCGCACCAGGATTACCAAGCCCCACGATCAGCAGCATGTCGCGTGTCCGTGCTTGCGCCGCCAGGCAGGATCAGGCTCCCGCCATGGTCAACAGCCAAAGAGCCGCCTTGGTCAGCTCTCCTCGCCGCCGCCTTCGCTATCGTCGTCTTGGGCCGCTTCCGTTGCGGCGCGCGAGCCTTGCACGGTGGCGATGGAGATCTCCTCGGCCGGCCGACCGTGCGCCTTGGCCCCTTCGGGCATGGCAATGTCGCTGGCGTGGACGGTGTCGCCGATTTCAAGGCCGGTCAGGTCGACCACAACCTCTTGGGGAATGGAGCCCGCCGGGCAGTCCAACGCCAATTGGTGGCGTTCAATGTTCAACACACCCCCCCGCTTCAGGCCAGGCGAAGCGACTTCGTTTGTAAAGCGCACCGTCACATCGACTGTGATGATCTGGTCTTCTTCCACACGATACAGATCCATATGGATGGGGATGTCCGTCACCGGATCGAACTGAATGTCGCGCACGATCACCTGTTGGCGTTCGCCGCGGTGCTCGATGTTGATCATGTGGGCCAGCAACTGGCCCTTACCCAGGTTTTTACGCACGTCGTTGAGCGGGATGGCGATCGGGATTGCGCCGCGCGGGCCGCCGTAGATAACGCCCGGAATATGGCCCTCGCGCCGCGTCGATCGCGCACCGCCTGTTCCCGTCTTTTCGCGGATTTCCACCGGCAGTGTGATCTCACTCATCGTCCGTACCTCATGCGCCCGTCGGCGCGCCTCTTGTGCACCCAACGTTTCGTCGAAGAGGCCGGTGTATAGAGGCTCAGCGCCACCGAAACAAGCGCTGAAATCGGCGCCATGCGCAAAAGGTCTGTGCGCTGGTCTTACAGGGACACGTGATCGGCGGGCGGCTCGCCGACAACGTAGGCAGGCGGCGCGTCGTGCGCCCGGATCATGGATGAACTGACGTGGTGGGCTTGGACCAGAGCGGCGCTCAGGCCGACCGTCAACGACACCACCGCGAGCACAGCGTAAAAGCGCAGGCCGGCTGGTTTGCGGACCATGGGTTTCCTCCCGATCAAACGGGTTCCAGCAATCCTCTTAAGGATCACTGAGCTTCCCGCGTAGATCCAGAGCTTACGCACAACACGGTCAATGACATCCAAGCCAAAACGGACGTATTTGGCCAAGAATTTAATCTGTTTTTTACAAGCTGTCTTCGAACAGCTTAGATAGTGACTCATCATTGGAGATCCGCCGAATTGCCTCACCGATCAATTCCGCGACCGACAGGATCTCAATTTTCTTATTTTTCCTTAAAAAATTGGCCTCTTTTTCAACGGTATCGGTGATAATAAGTTTATCGAGCGCCGATTCCTTAATACGCGCCTCGGCCGAAGTGCCATCCTTCTTCGACAAAACCCCATGAACGCAAATGGCTGAAACGCGGGTGGCGCCTTCGTCTTTCAGCCGCTCGGCTGCGTTAACCAGTGTGCCGCCCGAGTCCACAATATCGTCATACAAAAGGCAGTGCTTACCGGACACATCGCCGATGACGCTCATCACCTGGCTCTCACCAGCGCGCGGACGCATCTTCTCCACAATGGCGATGGCGCAGTTCAGCCGATCGGCGAGTTGTCGCGCGCGCACCGCCCCGCCAATGTCTGGCGACACCACAAGCAAATCCTCGCCGGAAAACCGCGTGCGCACGTGATCAGCGATCAGCCGGTCAGCGTAGAGATTGTCGGTGGGCATGTCGAAAAAGCCCTGGATCTGGCCTGCGTGCAGCTCCAGCGTCAGCACCCGGTCGGCGCCCGCCGTGCTCATCAGGTTGGCGACCAGTTTCGCCGAGATCGGCGTACGTCCCTTGGTTTTGCGATCCTGCCGCGCATAGCCGAAATAGGGCATCACCGCTGTGATCCGCCGTGCCGACGCACGCTTAAGCGCATCGATACAGATCAGCAATTCCATCAAGTGTTCGTTCGCCGGCGCCGAGGTCGACTGCAGCACAAAGCAATCCTCGCCGCGCACATTCTCATCGATCGACACAAAGGTCTCACTGTCCGCAAACGATGTGACCGACGCTTTGGTCACCGGCAGATCGAGGTAGTCGGCCACCTCTTGGGCGAGAACGGGGTTTGCAGTAACGCGCAACAGCTTCATGACGATATCACGTGAGGCAGGTGGAGGGAGGCGAACTGGTCTGGGTCTTGTCCGTCACCAAAGCGTCATAGACAACAAGCCATTGCAGGGGGTGTCCGCAGCATGGCGTCGCTAGGCGCAAATCGCGATGGCGGAAAGGTTGCGGCCATAGTCGTCATCGCCCTGTTTGACGCCTCGACGATGACTGAAATAGCGCGCCGGCTCGGACAATGTGCAGTCGGGCAGGATCTCAACGCTGCCCACCCCGGCCGCCGCCAACCGCCGCGCAACATAGCCCTTCAGATCAAAATGGCTGCGGTCGCCTTGCCCCGAAGCGAACAAATCCGCCGTGGCGGGGTCAGCGTCGGTGAAGCGCTCCACAAACTCCGGCCCCACTTCATAAGCGGCTTTGCTGATGCTGGGACCAATCGCCGCCAGAATGCGCTCGGGCCCCGCGCCGAGTCGCACCATGGCGCGCACCACCGCATCCGTCACGCCGCCGAGCGCGCCACGCCAGCCCGCATGCGCTGCGCCAATGACCATCGCCTTGGGATCGACAAACAACACAGGCGCGCAGTCGGCCGCCAGCGCGCCCAACGCGAGGCCCGGCGTGCGGGTCACCAGCCCGTCAACCTTGGGGCGTTCATCCCCGCCAAAGGGCGCATCCACCACCGCCACGTCGGCCGAGTGCACTTGATGGCCGGTCAGCAAGCGGGTCGGCTCAACGCCCAACGCCGCCGCCGCCCGGGCGCGGTTTTCCGCCACCGCCTCAGGATCATCCCCCGAGCCTGGGCCGGTGTTCAGGCTCTCATAGAGGCCTGCCGAAACACCGCCCTGACGACCGAAAAAGCCATGACGAACCGTGTCGACGTCGCCAAGCAGGTCGGCGAGGGCGTGGGCGGGGGCGGTCACTGTGCTCGTCATGGTGTTTGGTCCTCCTCAAATCCCGCCGGCGCGCCGAGGCCCGGCGCGGACAAGCACATCACCTTAAACAATGCGCCCATCTCCGTCTCATCGCTGAGCCGCAGCACCTGTGAGGCCAGCTTGGTCTTGGCGCTGGGGTGGGCGGCGAGCAGTGCGGCTGCGCGCGCCTCCAGGCCCAACCGACGCAGCCAAACCCCTTGCGCCACAGGCCCATGCACCGTCAGTCCGGCCGCCGCGCCCGCTTGCGCCACGGCGGCGAAACTCACACGCGCGGTCAAATCCGCTTCGCCGGGCCGGTCCAGCGGGGCGACCTTCGCGTGGGCCTGGAGCGCTTGCAGCGTATCGCCGGGTTCAGGTCCGGCTGGGCCGTAGTCCACAATCAATGCCCGCCCGCCATGTCGGTTCAGGCGTTGTCCCAGGCGTTCAACCAGGCCGGTCAAACCAGGGGCCGCCTCGACGACGGTCCCATCGCCCTGTCCACGCAACGCCTGAGGGATCAGCGCGACGTCGCGCTCCGCCAAGGGCGCGGCGGCGAACACGAACGCCAGCGCGTTGGGGTCATTGGGATCGATCCCCACGCACCGTTCGCGCCAGGCGCCGTCAAGGCGCACAAACTGGCGCACCGGCAAACAGTCTAAGAACTCGTTGGCGAGTACGATGCAGGGCTCAACGCCGTCCGCGGGCGCTTGGCTGAGCCATTCCACTGGGATCGACGTGCCGCCGACCGTTTGGGCCTGCACGCCCTGCAGCGCCGGGCTGATCTCGACCAGCGTGATGGCGAGGGAATCGATGAAAGCGGGGCGCACGCGCGCGGCCCGGATCACATCAGCCATCAACGTACCCCGCCCAGGCCCAAGCTCAATCAGCCGGAACCGCGCCGGGCCGCCCATGCGCATCCATTCGTCCACGCACCACAGGCCGACAAGTTCACCGAACATCGGGCTGATCTCAGGGGCTGTAATGTAGTCCGCGCCGGCCCCAATCGGGTCTTTGGTCGCATAATAGCCCGAGCGTGGATCATACAGCGCCTCGGCCATATAGGCCGCCACGCTCATGGGGCCGTTGCTGGCGATCTGAGCGATCAGGCGCGCCTTCAGATCGCGCGGGGGAGCCGCGGTGTCCGGCGAAGGATCACAGGGCGCTGAGCTCACCCGGCCTGCGCCGCTTTTGGGGCGGGCTTGGTGGATGGGCGCGACCCATCCGCGGGCGGTTGGCGCAGCGCCCAGACAATCAGCGCAACCCCGCCAAGGAACATCGGGATCGACAAAAACTGCCCCATGGTCAGGCCAAACGGCATGAAGATGAAATCGGTCGAACCGCTGACTTTGTCAGGTTCGCGGAAGATCTCCACGAAACTGCGGAACGCCGCATACCCAGCCAGGAAGATGCCCGTGCACAGGCCCGGCCGCGCCAGGGCGTGGAACCGGCGGATGAGCACGTACAAAATCGCAAACAACACCGTGCCCTCAAGAAACGCCTCGTAGAGCTGGCTGGGATGGCGCCCGACCGCGCCGCCGTCGGGCGCGCACGGGAACTGCACCGCCCATGGGCCCTCCCAGGGTCGACCGTAAAGCTCCCCATTGATGAAGTTGGCCATCCGTCCGAGCAGCAATCCGATGGGCGTGGCCGCCGCCGCGGCGTCGGCGATGCGGATGGCGGGTTTGTTGCGCGAATACGAAAGCCACCAAATTGCGACGCCCACACCCAGCAAGCCGCCGTGGAACGACATGCCGCCGGCGGTCACGTTGATCGCGCGCAACAGCGCCTGCAAGACATTGAACTCGCCTGCATCGTTGAGCCACCATTGCGGGTCGGTCTCGTGCATGTAGAACAACACGTATCCCAACCGGCCGCCGACGATCACGCCGATGGTCGCCAGGAACAAAAGCTCATCAATGTCATCGCGGGTAAAGGCGGGATCTTTGGGCGCCGCCGCGCCGCGCGCCACCCACAACGAACTGTCGCGCGTCAGCTTGAGCACGTACCACCACGCGAGCAGCAAGCCGAAAATGTAAGCGAGCGCATACCAACGCAGATCGAGCGGCCCGGGGCCGTCCAGCAAAACGGGATGCAAGATCCCGCCGGGACTGCAATTGCGAACCTCGTCCATCACGACCTCCCGCGCAGATTGCTCTGACCATGCGCTTCGTGTCACCTAACCGCGAAAGCGAGCAAGGGACACCCCCCATATGCAAACCAAAAATCCATTTCTCGATGATTTCGCACAATTGATGACCAGCTTCATGGGCGCAGCCCAAACCATGGGCGACGAAGCCCAGGCGCTGTTTCGCAGCAATCTTGAACGCTTCATGGCCGATATGGACCTGGTGCGTCGCGACGAATTTGAAGCGATCAAGGCCGAACTGGACGACATGCGCGCCGAGCGTTTGCGCCTTGTCGAGCGCATCGCCGCGCTTGAAGCCGGCATGAAAACCACAGCGGCAACCAATGAGTAATCCACTGCTGCCTAAGCACTATTCACACCGACGCGGCTGATCCGCGTTGCGACTCGTGATGTGAGCGCTATACGGTCCGCTCGGGTTGGGGCGGCAAAAATGGATGGGGATGGTCGATGATTGGTATGCACAGCGACAGCACGCCGGCGACAGACGCCTTGGACATCGCGGAGAATGTCGTCTCCTCAGAGGGCTTCGCTTACGAGCGCACCCAAGACGGCGAGATTCATTTCTGCGCGACGGGTGATATGCGCGACCACCCGGTGTGGTTCGCCTGGAGCGAAGGGGCTGAAACCCTACACATCTGTCTCGCTTTGGAGACAGCGACGCCCGACCTTCGCCGTCGTGACGTGTGTGAATTGCTCACCATGCTCAACGAGCGCATGTGGATTGGCCATTTCGATTTGTGGTCGGACGAGGACGCCATCGTCTACCGCAGCGCGCTGCCCTTGTGCGGCGGCGTGGTGCCTGACCACAATCAGATCGCGGCCATGATCGCCGCGGCCATCGAGGCGGGCGAACGGCTTTACCCGGCCATGCACGTCCTGCTCGAAGGCGGCAAAACGCCGGAGGAGGCTCTGGGCGCGGCGTTGTTTGAAACCGCCGGCACCGCGTGAGTTTGGCGCCATCTGGCAGGGAAGAAGGGGGCGCGCGTACGCCGCGTCTCGCCCTCATCGGTGCGGGCAATCTCGGCCAGGCCATGCTGGCGGGCTGGTCAGCCGGCCCCGTCCCACCGAGCGCGCAGATCGCCATTGATCCAGGTGACGCCGCTCGCACCGCTGCGCGCGCCCATGGCTGTCACACAGCACCAACCCTCACCGCCCAGGACGCCCGCGCCCTCGAGGTCGTCGTCCTTGCGGTCAAGCCGCACATGATTGGCGAGGCCGCGGCCGCGATCGCTCCACACACGCCTGTCGGCGCGCTCGTGATCTCGGTTGCAGCCGGTGTGACCCTGGCCAAGCTTTCCGCCCTTCTGCCCACGGCCCGCGTCGTGCGCGCCATGCCCAACACCGCCGCTGCGATCGCCGCCAGCATGACAGTAATTGCGCCCGCCCCCGGGGTCGGCGCCGAGCATATCGCGCTCGCAACCCGTGTGCTGGCGCCGCTCGGTCCGGTGGACGTCGCCGACGAGGCGCTGATGGACGCGGTGACGGCGGTTTCGGGTTCTGGCCCGGCCTATGTTTACGCCTTAACCGAAGCGCTTGCCGAAGCGGGTCATGCGGCGGGCTTGCCGGCCGAGATGGCCGCGCGTCTTGCCCGCCAGACTGTGGTCGGCGCCGGCGCTATGCTGGCGGCGAGCCAAACCGACCCGGCGGCCCTGCGCGAGGCTGTGACGTCGCCGGGAGGCGCCACCGCCGCGGCGCTTGCTGTGCTGAACGATGACGCCGCGCCCAACTTGAAAACACTCATGGCGAACGCCGTCGCCGCCGCCAAGGCCCGCGCGCAAGAGCTGGCCGAGTAGGGGCGGAGACGGCGAACGCAGGCCTTGGTCTGTTAAATGGGCAAGGCCCTCTCCCATGGGTCGCCCTGGCGGCGGATCAGCCCGGGAGAGGGCCTTGACGGCGGCGTTTATGCGGTCGCGACCGATTGGGTGCGCACCACGGGGAAGTCGATGTCGGTCTTGGCGACGTGGTTGAGGTAGTTGGTGAAGATGTTCGCCACCACATTGCCGATGGTCTCAACGATGTCCGCATCGTCCAGCCCGGCGTCGCGCGCCGCCTGCAAATCGGCGTCCGTCGCAAACCCTTTGCGCTCCACAATCGCGACCGCAAGAGCCAGGATGGCGTTGAGCCGTCGGTCAGCTGACCGGCCCTGAAGATGGGCGTCAATCTCGGCTTGATCCACCTTCAGCGACCTGGAAATCGCGGTGTGGGCGCTGGCGCAGTAGTCACAGGCGTTCGCCCCAGCAACCGCAAGCGCGATGGCTTCACGGGTCGGTGCGTCAAACGCGCCCGCGCTGAGCGACTCGCCCAAACCCAGCAGGCCGCTGAGCACCGCAGGTTGATTGGCCGCCACACGATACAGGTTGGGCACGCCGCCGACTTTGGCTTTGATCGCGGTGAACAACTCGCTTTGCGCAGGAGTGGCGTTAGAGTCGGCAATTTGTGTCAAACGGGCCATGGATGGCTCTCCTTGGATTTGGCGAAACGGCGGGGGAGGGTCCCGGCGCCATCGGCGGGCCTTGTTCCCGTCGACAGGTAGGGACATATGTGTTACGAACCGGTCCGTAAAGAACTCGATATGGACCAATCGGTAACAAATGTGTGATGGGCGATCGCCATGGCTAGACCCCGCAGTTTCACCAATGACACCGCGCTGGACGGCCTCAAATCGGTGTTCCGCCAGCAGGGCTATGAGGGCGCGTCGATGTCGGAGATCGAACACGCCACCGGGCTGAAAAAGCAGAGCTTGTACCGTGTGTTTGGCGACAAGCGCGCGATGTATCTCGCCGCGCTCGACGATTATGAACGCCGCGACATGGCCGCCGGCGCTGCGCTCATTCTGCACGATGGGAGCGCCCGCGCCCGCTTCGCGCGCCTGTTCGACGCCGTCATCACCGCTGCGGCCGAGGGAGACCGGCGCGGGTGCTTCTTGTGCGACGCGGCCCTCGACCAAGCCCAGCTGGACGACGCCGTGCGTCAGTGTGTGGCCGAGGCGACCAACCGCCAGCGGGCGTTCTTCGCCGACGCCCTGCGCGCCTCAGGGTCGTATGGCGCAGAAGGCGAGACGGAGATTGCACGGGGCGCCGCCCACATCCAGGCGCTGCACGCTGGTCTGCGCGTGCTGATCAAGGCCGACCAGCCTGAAGCTGTGCTCCGCGCCGCGGTCGAACCCGGTCTGGCCGCGCTGCCTGATCGCTAGCCCACAATGGCGTGCGCCACGTGGCGTCAGGGCGCAGGCGCGAGCCCCTTGCCGGGCGGCCCTGAGCGCGCCATGTGCCAAGCATGACCGATGCGCCCTCCACCACCGACGCCATCCTCGACGCCGCCCTCGCGCTCGCCGCTGAGCAACCCTGGGGGACGGTGACCCTGGCTGCGCTGGCCGAGAGGGCCGGCGTCCCGCTTGAGAACCTGTTCGGCTCGCTCCCCACCAAAACCGATGTGGTTGATGCGCTCGCCCGCCGCTTTGACGCGCGCGCCGCCATTGAGCTCGACTTGGACACAGCCGGAACAGCCCGCGAGCGCGCCTTTGACGCCGCGATGGCCCGCTATGACGCCATGGAGCCCCACCGCCAAGCCCTTGTGTCCATTCGCAAAGCCGTGACCCGCGACCCTGTGCTCGCCGCGCGCGCATGGGCCTGGCAAGCCCGCACCGCCCGGTGTTTGCTGGAGATGGCGCGCATCGACACCAGCGGCATGGCCGGCTTTGCGCGCGTGCAAGGCTTTGCAGTCATGCTCGTCCGCGTGGGGCGCGCCTGGGAAGATGACGACGCCGGGGATTTGGCCCGCACCATGGCGGCGCTGGATCGCCAACTGCGCGATGTTGAAGAGGCCGGACAGCGTTGGCCATTCGCCCGCAAGGCGCGGTCCGTCGACGATGCGCCGAAAGGCGATGCAGCGGCCACCTAAGGCGGGGCCGGTCACACCGGCAGCCGCACCGTCGCCTTAAGGCCGCCCAGAGTGGGGGAGGTGTCGAGCACAACATCCCCGCCATGCCCGCGCGCCACGTCGCGCGCAATCGCCAGACCAAGGCCGTAGCCCATCCGGTTGTCCTTACGGTCGCCCGTGCGATCGAGCTGATGAAAGGGCTTGAAGGCTTCCTCGCGCAACGGCTCAGGAATGCCCGGCCCATTGTCCTCGACCGCAATTTCGATGGAGTCCGACGTGCGCCGAGCCGTGACGCTCACATCCTCGCCATAAGCGGCCGCATTGGCGATGAGGTTTTCCAGACATCGCTTCACCGAAGAGGCCCGCGCCGTCAGTCGTAAATCGCCGTCGATCGCCACAGCGACGTCCCCCGCGCCGCTGCCCTTGATGGCGTCCTCGACCAGCGGCGCAAGATCAACAGGCTCGGTGTCCTCGTGCCCGGCGCCGCGCGCAAAGGCGAGATACTCGCTGAGCACCGCCTCCATATCCGCCACGTCGCTGAGCATGGCGGATTTGTCCGGCCCGTCGGGCATGATCGCCAATTGGAGCTTAAAGCGCGTCAGCGGCGTGCGCAGATCATGGCTCACCCCCGCGAGGATGGCCGTGCGCTGTTCGATTTGCCGAGCGATGCGTTCGCGCATGTCCAAAAACGCCGCCGCCGCCTGACGCACCTCCGTCGCGCCGGTCGCGCGAAACTCCGGTGCGTCTTGTCCGCGGCCGAATTTGTCAGCCGCCGCCGCGAGGCGTTCGATGGGGCGCACTTGGTTGCGAATGTAGGCTAGGCTCACCGCGGTCAAAATCGTCGTCGCGCCGATGATCCAAAGCAAAAAGATGTGGCCCGTCGAGGCGAACACCCGCTCACGCGGCACCACGAAACGCAACAGGCCGCCCTCAACCTCGACCAGGATCAACACGTTTTCTGGATACCGTGTGGTGTCAAACCAGAACGGTGCGTCCACGCGCTCGTTCAGCGCGCGCCGCAGCGCCCGGTCGAGCACGCGGAACAGATTGGATCGGGTCGAGGTCGGCAACTCGCCGGCCTCCTCGTACACCACAGACAAGGACATGCGCCGCGCCGCCAGGTCCCGCATCGCCGCCACTTGTTCAGGCCCAGGCGCCTGGTCGTAAAAGTCAGTGACCACCGCCACGTCGCCGGCCACGCTCTGCGACAACCGGCTGGTCACCGTCAGCCAATGGCGATCGAAAAACGCCCACATCACCGCCACCTGCATGATCGCCACCGGCAAAACGATGATCAGCATGGAACGGCCATACAGACTCTTGGGCAGCCAGGCCTTCAGCCCCGGCCGCTGCAAGCGACGCAGAATGCGTCGGCCGTGTACGCGCCAACGGTTTCGCATCCGCGCACCATAGCACGCGAACGCACCAGGACTGTAAGCGCCCGGCGCCGTGCGCGTGTCGCAGGACGAACCCTAGCTCACGGGCGCGCCTCGATGACCCAGCGGACCTCAGAGGCGCGCGCCTCGACCCATGCGGTGCGCGCCGCATCGGTGGTCAGGGCGTCATAGGCGGCAAGTTCGGCCTCGCTCAGTGGGGCGCGCCGATAGCCCTCCTCAAACAGACACTCTTCGAACGCCTCGTTACGTATCTCCGTGAGCGAGCGGGTTGGCGCCCGCGTGTAGGACACCTGACGATAGGTTCGACTGGGCAGCTCCATTGTGGCCGTGGTCGCAGCATTCGACGTCGATCGGCGCCGTTCCAACTGCGTGCTTGGCTCAGGCTGGTCAAAAGCCACAGCCTGCGCCTCCTCAAAGCAGGCATCCGCATCGCCGCGATAGGTGGCGACATCCACGCCGGCTTTGTTCCACACATAAGGGGGCGTCTGCTGCGCACATGACGCAAGTCCAAGCCCCACCACCACTCCCGCCGCCGCAAGTCTCACCGTATACGCTCCAAGCGAAGTGAACCGATGCGCAAAGTCTCCATCAAATCATCGGCGTCGCAAGTGAAATCGAGTCCCCCGCGCTTGGCTGGGGCCGGGAATGTCCCGTGGGCGGCGAAGAGAAGGTCGTGTCAAGACGCCGTGAGGCCCATCGGAACCACCCAGGCGATAAGGACGCCTGCGCAAGGTGATGTCAGTAGTTTCAACTCTCGCAGAGAGGGTTTCACCACACGCAAAGGGCGATCGCCTTGGCCTTGGGTTGCACCAATTCGTCTTTCATATTCGCAGTATAACCAAGTTCAGTTATGCACGCAGGCGCAAATCCCGCCGGCTGTAAGAAGACAACAACCGGGTCCACACCAATCCCTTTGTGAAAATGTGTTGCGCCGTGCGCCGTTTGAGCTGTAAAGCGCGGCGCTTCATCCCCAAACGTTGGGCCGATGATCTGTGCCTTCATTAACCAGTGGACGAATTCAAGCCAGCAGAGTGTAACGCTCGCATCACTGGCGATTCCCCCTTAAACGAAAGGGCCAAGAGTGAGTCGGACATCATGTCTCGGTGGCCGCGGTGTGAGAGTGATCGTATGCGAACGTTGATCCTGATGCGCCACGGCAAGGCTGAGCGTGAGTGGGAAGCGCACACCGACCACGCGCGCACGCTGGTCGAGCGCGGCCGTCAGGACTGCGTGGCAACCGCGTCCCATCTGCGTCGCGAGTGTGCGGCTCTGGATGTTGTGCTGGTGTCCACGGCTGCGCGCACCCGCGAGAGTTGGGCTGCAATTGCGCCAACCTGGCCGGCGCGGAACGTCATTGAGGACGCCGAACTGTATTTGGCGCCGGCTGAGCGTCTGGATGAACTTTCCCAGGCTTACGCGGACAAGGGCGACGCCATCATGGTGATGGGGCACAATCCCGGCCTGAAGGACTTCGCCTCTCAGATCATCGCGCGCGGCGGCGACCATGATGGACCCGGCGTGGACCGCTTGGCGGAGGGCCTGCCCACCGCGTGGGCGTGCGTCTTTTCCCGGTCAGCCGCGACGTCGCCACTGAGTTTCACAGCGTTGGCCAGTCCCACTGGGATCATCGGTCGCACCCCGTAATCCACAGCTTTGGGCCACACTGACGACCTGGGAACAGGGCGCGTTGGGGGGCCGAGAGATGGAGAGGGAGCACACCCACGTCGATGGGAGCGCCGATGCGCGGCCGCCCTGGCCGGCGAACCATGGCCAAGAGTGTCCACCGGCGCCGCGAGCGGTGCGCTTGCCGCCCCGTGAGGCGGCGGCGACCGGCCTCACGCGGCGGCAAATCGAGATCGTTCTGGCGGTCATCCTTGTGCTGACGGCCGCCGCCATCGCGAACGCCAGCGCCGTGTTGACCGCGGCCCGGTGGCTGATCGCTTTGGCAGTGGTCGTGCTCACGCTGTTTCGTCTCGCCGCCCTGGTCTCGCCGCGCCCCAAACCGGCCGCCAAGGGGGCGTGGACAGGACCAAAACCCACCTACAGCCTCCTCATTCCACTCTACGACGAAGCCGACATCGCCAACGAGCTCGTCGAGGCGGTGGAGGCGCTGGACTATCCGCGCAGCAAGCTCGACGTGCAGTTTGTTCTCGAGGCGGATGATCAGCCCACCCAGACAGCGATTGCGCGCGCGATCTTAGGGCGCGGATCGCACCTGCGCATGACGATCGCCCCGCCCGGTGAGCCACGCACCAAGCCGCGCGCCCTCAACCACGCCCTCGCCAGAGCTCGCGGCGCCTTCATTGCCGTGTTCGACGCCGAGGACCGTCCGCACGCCAACCAGCTGTACGCCGCGCTGGACGCCTTCGCGGAGGGGGGACCGAAACTGGCGGCGGTCCAGGCGCCGCTGTCGTGGTGGAACGCGCGAGACAATCTGCTCACCCGCCAATTCGCCATCGAATACGCCGTCCAGTTTCATGTGATCCTGCCCGCGCTCGCTAGGTGGGGGTGGGCGATCCCGCTCGGCGGCACCTCAAATCACTTTCGCCGCAACGCACTTGAGGCCGTCGGCGCCTGGGATCCGCACAATGTCACCGAGGACGCCGATCTGGGTTTTCGACTGGCGGCCCATCGCTGGCGCGTCGGCGTGATCGATCCTGGCACCCACGAGGAAGCGGTGACCACGATGGGTGCGTGGACCAAACAGCGCACACGTTGGATGAAGGGCTTCATGCAAACCTGGATGGTGCGCATGCGCCATCCGCGCGCCTTGCTCGCCGGAGGCGGTAAGGCCGCGATGGCGAGCCTCAACGTCACCATCGCCGCTGCGGTGATCGCTGGCGCGGTGCACG
Organism: uncultured Caulobacterales bacterium; assembly: GCA_964483775.1. Lineage (GTDB taxonomy): Bacteria > Pseudomonadota > Alphaproteobacteria > Caulobacterales > Maricaulaceae > CAZADA01. The sequence goes on along the minus strand of CAZADA010000011.1, from coordinate 8,227 downwards.
CGCCCTTCGCTCTCATGGCGCTTGGCTTGGCCGTCAGTTCCCCATTCGGCGGCCCAGGCCTCACCCTGACGCCGGTGGAGATCGGGGTGATCGCGTGCGCCTATGGGGCCTCGCTGGCCGCCGGCCTGGTGGGGGCGTGGCGATCAGGCCAGCCGGGCCTCAGCCTTCACGTGGTCGGTCAGCCGATCTACTGGTTGCTGCACGCCCCAGCCACGGTGCGCGCGTTGATCCAGCTCGCCCATGCCCCGTTTCACTGGGACAAGACCCGGCATGGCGTGGCCCGGCGGGCGGCGTCAGTCAGCGCCAGCGCGCCGAGCCCGAGCAAGCCGGTAGGCTTGAGGGACCCTGCCGCTTAATCGCCGTTTTGCGCCGTGGACCCATTCGCTTGCGATTGCAGATGGACGTAGTTCTGAATGCCGATGCGTTCGATCAGGTCAAACTGCGTTTCAAGATAGTCCACATGCTCTTCTTCATTATCAAGAATTTTGGCGAACAGGTCGCGAGATACATAATCCCGAATTTTCTCACAATGCTCGACCGCGTCACGCAATAGTGGAATCGCGTCATGTTCCAGTGCGAGGTCGCACTCCAGAATCTCTTTCACATCCTCACCAATTCTGAGCTTGCCCAAATCTTGAAGATTCGGGAGACCTTCCAGAAAGAGAATCCGTTCGATCAACCAGTCCGCATGCTCCATCTCTTCAATGGACTCGTGGTATTCTTTGTCGGCGAGCTTGGAAACGCCCCAATCCTTCAACATGCGGCTATGCAAGAAGTACTGATTGATGGCGGTGAGTTCGTTTTTCAATGCCTTGTTGAGGTATGCGATGACCTCGTCGTCACCCTTCATGGTCGCCATCCTTCCGTGATCGTCAGTAGCGTGTGAACCCGCTGCGCGTTCACACCTATCCTACACGGCCCCGGGAGCAAGGGCGAAGCGTGGCCGTGACCACACGAAGGATTGTCACTCGGCGGCGATCACCAGGCTGGCGTCGGCTGGATTGGGCGCGCTGGGCGCCTCGCGATCGTCGGCGTGCTGGTGATGCGAACGCACCATGCCGTCGATGGTGGCCACGCATGAGCCGCACTGAAATCGCTTGCCATGGTGCGCCATAACGTGCGCCGGCGAGTTCGCTCCAGCGTGAATGGCGGCCTTGATCCGGCGATGGCACAAATTGCGACAGACACAAACAATCATGCAAACCATTCTCATTAGCAGGTCGCTTCAGGTCAAGCCGAAAACGAAGGCAACGCCACTATGTCGCAGCGTTATCCCCAATGCAGGCTTCATTCCCCTTTAAGCAACCGTGCGTATCCCTCGCGGCGCGACGATGCGTCGCTGCGCCACAGCCCAGAGGGAGACGCGCCCCATGGACACCATGTCAAAGGCCCTCATGCTCCTTGCGGCCAAGGACGCGGACTTGGACGCCAACACGCTGGCTGCGCTGACCATGCAGGCCCAACAGATTGTCGGCCTGTTTCCCTCGCTGAACTCGGGCCAGCAAAGCCAGATTCGCGACATCCTTCGTCAAGCCGTCGCCTCGCGCCAAACCCTCAAACGCATCTTGGCCGCATCAACGCGTTTCCAGATCGACAAAGATCCTGATGATCTGGACGCCATTTTTGAGGCGCTTGGTGAGGCCAACCTCGCCTTGGCCGACAAACACGCGGCCTTCATGACGCTCTACAGCGCCCTGTTCCACGCCAAGGGATCGCTATGCGACGCGCGGTTCGCCGAACTCTATCACGTGAAACTGCGCGGCCTTTATCAGGACCTGTCCGGCGATGTTGGCGACATTGTTGACCAGATGCCAGCGTTCGCAAGATCGGATCGTGCGGCCAACCGCGTGGCCATCTTGACGCCGCAATACCTGTCCGAACCCCAAGCAACCACGGTGCGAACCAATGAGTACGCCCGGTGTCTGATTGAGCAGCACACCGCCGAGCCGATCATCATCAAGCTGCCATTCGCCCCGGCCGCTTCTGTGTTTCCCATGCTGCCGCCTTTGGTGGTCAACCGCACAGTCACGTACCGACCGTTTGAGCGACTGGTGGTCGGGCCGCATGAGGTTGCTTCGTTTCACTTCCAACACCAAGCCTGGGACGAGGAGACCATCATCGCCCTGGTCAGTCTGCTGACTTCGCTGGCCCCCAAGGCGGTGATCGCGCTCGGCGCGCCAAATCTCGCCGCCGAGGCCGCAGCCCTATGTGCGCCGACCTTCGTGCAGCCCACCACCGCCGAAGCCCCCATTGTCGAGCGCCCCATGACCATGGCGTGGTCGCCCCTCGACGCTGAACGACAATCCCAGTTTGAAGCGTTGGGGCTCGCCGAGCGGCTCGCCTTTGTCGGCCACCCTGGCTTTAGCGCGCCCGAGACCGGCAAACCCCACGATCGCGCCGACAAGAACGCCCCCGCCGAAGCCGTCGTGTTCGCGGTTGTCGGCAACCGGCTCAACGTCGATGTCGACCATGCCTTCCTCGATTGTGTCGAAGAAATCCTAGATGATCCGCGCGCCTTTGTGGCGTTCATTGGCCGGTGCGATGTGCACGACCAATGGCTCAAAGCCCGACCCCGCTTGCGCGGCCGCACGGCCTATTGGGGGTATGAAGACGACATCCTGGCCGCCTACGCCGCATGCGATGTGTTCCTCAACCCCGATCGACAAGGGGGAGGTCGCGCGGCCGCCTACGCCATGAGCGCTGGCTTGCCGGTCTTGGCGCTGGGCCGGGGGGATGTGGCGGCGACCATCGGCGTGGAGCGTTGCTGCAAGACGTATGATGAGCTGGTCCATGCGGCCCACCGCTTGATCAACGATCGTGAGGCGTTGCGCACGGCGACGGCCGACGCCCGCCGCCGTGCGAACGACGTGATCGGCGTCAACGGTCTGGTCGAACAGATCTTCAGCGCCCTGAATCTCGCGCCATCCGAGCCGGTTTTGGCCGCCTCAGCCGCCTAACCAATTGGGCGCCGCGGCGTTTCCTCCTATGCTTTGATGCACACCAGCATGGGAGACCGTCATGACCAGCCCCGCCGACCGCGCCGCCCTGGCCGCCGCCGCCAAAGCCTGGCCGTTTGAGCAGGCCCGCGCGGTGAAAGCGCGTGTGGAAAAACGGGGGGAGGCGGATCAGCCGGTGATCTTTGAGACCGGTTACGGCCCGTCCGGTCTGCCGCATCTGGGCACCTTCGGCGAAGTGGCGCGCACCCTGATGGTGCGCCAAGCATTCGAAGCGCTCACCGAGGGGCGATACCAAACCCGCTTGATCGCGTTCTCCGACGATATGGACGGCTTTCGCAAGGTGCCGACCAACGTGCCGAATCAAGAGCTATTGGCCGAACACTTAGGCAAACCGCTCACCCGCGTGCCAGATCCGTTTGAAGAGCACGAAGGTTTTGCCCAACACAACAATGCGCGTTTGCGCCAATTCCTCGATTCGTTCGGGTTCGACTATGAGTTTTACTCCGCCACCGAACAATACACCTCCGGCGCGTTTGATGAGACCTTGCTCACCATGCTGGAGCGCTTTGACAAGGTGATGGACATCATGCTCCCGACGCTGGGTCCCGACCGGCGCGCCACCTATTCGCCGTTCCTGCCCGTCAGCCCGACCACCGGTCGCGTGCTGCAAGTGCCCACGCTTGAACGCAACGTCGCTAAGGGCACAATCGTGTTTGAGGATGAGGACGGCGAACGCAAAGAAACTCCCGTCACCGGCGGTCGCGTTAAAGTACAATGGAAGCCCGATTGGGCCCTGCGCTGGACAGCGCTGAAGGTCGACTATGAGATGGCCGGAAAAGACTTGATCGACAGCGTGAAGGTCTCGTCGAAAATCTGCCGCGCCCTCGGCGGGACGCCCCCTGAAGGTTTCAACTACGAGCTGTTTCTTGACGAAAATGGCGAGAAAATCTCCAAGTCAAAAGGCAACGGTCTCGCCGTCGAAGAGTGGCTGAAATACGGACCACAGGAGGGCCTGTCGCTCTTCAATTTCACAAAGCCGAAAACAGCAAAGCGGCTCTATTTTGATGTCATTCCCAAGACGACCGATGAATACCTCCAGCATCTGGCCGCTTTTGCGGGCCAAGAGCCGCCGGCGCAACTCGAAAACCCGGTATGGCACATCCATGCCGGCGACCCGCCGCAGCAAACCGCGCCGATCAGTTTCAGCTTGCTTTTGAACCTCGCATCGGCCGCCAACGCCGACAGCAAGGACGTCCTGTGGGGTTTCATCACCCGCTATGCGCCCGAGGCGAGCCCAGACACCCACCCGCTGCTCGATCGGTTGGCGGGCTTTGCGGTCACATACTTTGAAGATTTCGTCCGCCCGGCCAAAGCCTTCCGCGCGCCGAGTGAAACCGAACGCGCCGCGCTGGAAGATCTCGCCCAACGCCTCACCGCGTTCGACGGCGACCGCACCGATGGCGAAGCGCTGCAATCGGTGATCTTCGCGGTGGGCAAGGAGCATGGCTTTGAGCCGCTGCGCGCCTGGTTCGCAGCGATCTACGAAGTGCTGCTCGGCCAAACCCAAGGGCCGCGGTTTGGCTCGTTCGTTGCGATTTACGGCGTTGACGAAACCGTCGCGATGATCGCCAAAGCGCTCGCCGGCGAAAACGCGCCCGCTTAGGCCGCTTCGCGCTGGAAGTTGTAGAAATCTGCGCCCAGCCCGAGAAGGCCGGTCAGCTCATCGAGCGCCGTCATGGCCTCCTCGGCCAGATCAGGATCGCCAAGATCGTCCGGCGCCAGGGCGTCGCGGTAACGACGCTCAATCCAAGAGGTGAGCGCCGCCTCCAGCGCGTCATCAAAGATCTGGGCGGGGTTCGCGGCCGCAAGCTCGGCTTTGGTCAACACCACGCGCAAACGCAGACAGGCCGGCCCCCCGCCATTGTTCATCGACTGGCGCACATCGACGAAGGCCACATAGCCAACCGGCCCGTTGCCCTCGGTCAAACGCCGACACGCCGCTAGCGCATCTGGATGCGCCTCGCACTCGGCTGGAGCCACCAAAGTGAGGCGATCGGCGCCGGGCGCACGCACCAGCTGGCTGTTGAACAGATACGTCGCGATCGCGTCTTCCAGCGCCAGTTCGGCCTCGGCGACCTCCAACACCTGGGGTTCAAACAAGCCGTCCGAGGCGCGGGCAATCGCGGCCAGCGCGGCCTCACGATCGGCGAACGCCGCCTCATGGCAAACAATGACGTCTTCGTGCGCAACGGCGACCACGTCGTTATGGAACGCGCCCGCCTCCAGCGCTTCGTCCGACTGCTGGACAGCCGCCACACGCCAGTCGGCCAGACCGTGACGACGCGCGATCGCTTCGCCCACTTGGCGCGTGTGGCGCACGGGCACGCGCAGCCTGCGGTGTTCATAGCCGTCGCGTCCGTGCACGAAAATTTCAACGCCCGGCTCGCCAATCCCGGCGCACAGCCGCATGTGATTGGCCGCCCCCTCATCGGCGAACACGCGTTGATGGGGTAGGGCGTCGTGGACCACAAAATGGTCCGGATCGGGAAAGGCGCGGGCGAGGGCGCGCTGCGTCGTCTCCGCTTCGATCGAGCGATGCAGCATGGTGACCAGATTGGCCGGCGTGAAATGCACCCGGCCATCAGCGGTGTCCGCGCTCGGGCTGACGGTGGCGGCGTTGGCCGCCCACATCGCCGCCGACGAACACGCATTGCGCACCAGCCGAGGATCCACGCGCCAGGCGTCCTCGATCATCGCGCGCGGCGAACCGGAAAACCCTGCAGCGTGCAGGAGCGGCAGCGATGGCCGTTCCTGCGGCGGCAGCACGCCTTGAACCAGCCCCATGTCGTGCAAGGCGCGCATTTTCGCCAGGCCTTGCAGCGCCGCTGCGCGCGGATTGGACACGTCGCCGCTATGGCGTTCTGAGGCGAAGTTTCCGGCCGACAGGCCGCCATAATTGTGGGTGGGACCGACAAGCCCGTCATAATTGGCCTCGAGCGCCTCACCCATGGCATGACTCCCTAACGCAACTGCGAACACAATCTCGCAAGTGCAAAAATCTAAGCACCGGCAGGATAATTTGCCAAGACCCCAAGATGACGTCCTCGTTGGCGGTATGAATTGGCGCCAAGGTGCGGTTCGGTAAAAAATTATGCCAAGCAGACAAAGTGCGGCGCACACTGTCGCCCCTGCGCTATACCAAAGTGATGACACCCACCCTGACCCGTCGGCGGGCCGCCGCCCAAGCGCTGCCTTTGATTGCGTCCAACGCAGCCTTGCCCATCGCCGGCGTGGTTGACACCGCGGTGATTGGCGCGACTGGCGACGCCGCAGCGGTTGCGGGCATCGCGCTTGGCGCGCTCATCTTCAACATCGTCCACATGACGGTCTACTTTCTGCGCATGAGCTCGACCGCCTTGGCGGCCCAGGCGCATGGCGCTGGCGATGTCGAGGAATCGACTCGCATCCTGATGCGAGCAGCCAGCGTGGCCACGGCGTTCGCCTTGGCGTTGCTCATCCTGCAATGGCCGGTGACCGAACTGGCCAAGGCTGTGTTGCAGGGCGAGGCCGCCGCCGAGAACGCCGGACAAGGCTATGTGTTGGCAAGGGTTTGGGGCGCGCCGGCGGCCTTTGTGGCGTTGGCGATGACCGGTTGGCTGATCGGCCGCGGTCGGACCGGCGCGGTGATGGCGTCGATCGTGGTGTTCAGTCTCGTCAACATCGTGCTCGACGTGGTGTTCGTCGTCGGATTCAACTGGGGCGTCGGCGGGGTCGGCGCGGCGACCGCGATTGCCGATTGGGCCGGTGCGTTCGTCGCAGCGGTGTTCTGTTGGCGGCAGATATCGGCCGATCGCGCCTGGACGGCGCTCGGCGATCGCAAGGCCTTCTTGGCGCCGGCCGCTTGGCGGACGGTCTTTGGCGTCAGTCGCGATTTGCTGATCCGTACCTGGGCGTTGGCGCTCGGCTTTGCCTGGTTCATCAACACCGCGGCGGGGTTCTCAACGCCGGTGCTCGGCGGAACCCACGTGCTCATGCAGTTTGTCACCCTTTGGGCCTTTGTGCTCGACGCCTTCGCCTTCACCGCCGAGGCGCGGGTCGGCCAAGCCGTCGGCGCGCGTGATCGTAAGGGCTTTGACCGGGCGGTGCGGATCACCACCGAGCTCAGCCTTGCCAGCGGATTGGCCTTGACGGCGGTGACGATAGCGTTGGGCCCGATCGCCATCCAATCTATCGTCAAAGACCATGACATCCAGCAGGTCGCCCTAACCTTTTTGCCGTACTGCGCGGTGATTCCCCTGTTGGGCGCCCCGGCGTGGCAGCTTGACGGCGTGTTCGTTGGCGCCGCGCGCGGACCGACCATGCGCAACGCCATGGTCGCCGCCGTCGTCGGGTACATGGTCCTCGACCAGATCGTGACCCCCGCCTGGGAAATCCATGGGATGTGGCTTGCGTTTTTGGCGTTTTACGTGCTGCGCGCGGGCGCACTCGCCATAGCGTATCCGCGTTTGGCGGCAAGCGTTGGGCGCTGAGGCGGGGCTGCACGTGTCGGCGCCTTTGCGCACGGCGGACCTCGACCGATCCGCTCCGCCGGCATAGGCTGGTCAGCGAGCTGTGTGACCAAAAGGGTGAACGTGATGGCGGATACGGCGGAAGCACCGCGTCTAGGCGGCGTGTTGGGGTGGATCGAACGCACAGGCAACCGCTTGCCCGATCCGGTGTTGATCTTCGCCTATCTCATTGGCGCCTTGGTGGTGTTCAGCATCATCGCCGCTGTCACTCGCTATGGCGTAACCCTTGATCCGCAGATCCTCGCCGGCATGGACGAGGGGCGCAAAGCCAGTATGGACATTGCCGCGGATGGCGTGATCACCGCCAAGAGCCTGGTGTCGCCCGACAACATCCAGCGCCTGTTCGTTGAGATGCCGTCCACCTTCACGCATTTCCATCCGCTCGGCTACGTGCTCACCGTGATGCTCGGCGCCGGTGTCGCCGAGCGCGCAGGTTTGTTCGGCACCGCCATGCGCGGTGCGGTGCGCAACGCTCCCAAGTTTCTGCTCACGCCGACGGTGGCGCTCGCGGCCATGCTGGGCAACCACGCCGCCGACGCCGCCTATGTGGTGCTGATCCCGTTGGCGGGCATCATCTATGCATCGGCCGGCCGCCACCCCGTCGCCGGGATCGCGGCGGCGTTCGCCGGGGTGTCAGGCGGGTTTTCCGCAAACCTGTTTCCCGGACAGCTCGACGCGCTGTTGTTTGGTCTCACACCGCCC
>CAZADA010000010.1:0-39548 GCA_964483775.1 uncultured Caulobacterales bacterium | reverse complement strand
CAAGGCCGAGCGCGCCAACCAAGAACGCATAATAGGCCGCCACGCCGAACAGAGCGAGACCGGCGACCAACAGGCCCGTCACCGCGCCCGATTGAAACGCCACCGCAAGGCCTTGCGCCAAACCGGACTTGGACGCTTCGGTTGTACGCACATTGGCGCGCACCGACACCAACATGCCGATAAAGCCCGCCGCCCCGGACAACACCGCGCCAAGAGCAAAACCGACAGCCGAATGTGGGTCGAGCAAGATCAACACAGCGATCAGGACGACAACGCCCACAATGCCAATCGTTGTGTATTGGCGACGCAGATACGCGTTCGCCCCTTCCTGGATCGCTGCTGCAATCTCTTGCATGCGCTCGTCGCCTGCCGGTCGCGCCAGCAAGGAACGGGTCTGCAGCGCCCCGTATGCGACCGCCGCTAACGAAGCGACAATCGCAAACCAAATCGATGCATTCATCGTCTAAGCCCCAACGCTGAAATGGAAAATTAGGCTGGCCGACAGCCCGCCTCGATCAGTGTGAATCGATGGAGGCGGACGCTGCCACAGCCCGGCCAGGCGCGCAACTCAGCCCTTGGTCCATATGCTGCAATGCAACAGTCGAAATGCAGTCGCCGGGTTACTGGCGTACGGCGATGCGCGTGAAGTCCACCTGGTCAATGGCCGCCGGATCAACCACTTTGCCTGCCGCTTCCCGAATGATGGAACGCGCCATCTGCAGGTCAAACAGCTCCGTGCCATCGTCGGTCATGACGCTTTTGTTGTGCGAAACTTCCACGATCGCGTCGCGCAACCGGTGAGCTTTGCCGCGGACGACCCAGGGGTCCACACCTTCCGTCACCATGAGACGCACCGATACAAAGTAGTAGTGGTGCAAATCTCCGCCGACAACGCCGGGCATGGCCAACATGTCCAAGTCAACCGCTTGGGGCGAATCCACAGATTCCGGCACCAGAAAGCTCGCATAAGGCGCCCCATCCGGCTCAAGCGTGAAGCCTGCCTGCACCACGTTACCGGGCGCAGCCGCCTCCTCGCTCTCGTCCTCATCGCCAGGCGGCCCCGCCCAAGCGAGCGGCGCGCTGAGAACGCACATCCAAGCGACACACATGGGAACCAGTTTCGACATGGCCTCATCATGGGCCCGCCGACCTCAGAAATGCGTAAACCCCACCCGATCCGGCAGAGGAATTTCTTCACCCTGGTAAACGAGGCGTAACCCACCCCCCTCGACCACTCGGCCAATCCGCCTAAAAGCCGGCGCGCCGCCCACGGCCTCCCGCGCTTCAAGCGCGCCTCGTGAAGAGACCGGCGCCGTCATGGCGACTTGATAATCATCACCCCCGGTTGAGAGCGCGAGCATGCCGGTCAGCCCATCGCCCTGGGCCCCCAGCCACGCGAGCCCCGCCGCACTGAGCGGTATCGAGTCCAAGTCCAACTCAATCGCAACGCCAGAAGCATGAGCGATATGCGCCACATCCGCCAACAACCCATCCGACACATCGATCCCCGCATGGGCGTGGTCCGCCACCAACCGAGTCAACGCGATGGGCGCGTGCGGGCGGTCATACCATGCGCCCGGGCCGTCCCCGACGGCTTGGGCGGCCGCGTCGCCAAGTCGGGCCTGCAAGCCGAGCCATCCATCGCCAATAGCGCCTGACACCCAAAGATCATCGCCAACCCGCGCGCCCGTACGCAACGCCGGTCCCCGTGGTCCGGCGCGCCCAAACACCGTGATCGAGATCGTGAGAGGCCCAGGCGAACGCGTGGTGTCGCCACCGTAGAGATCGAGCGCATAGGCGACTTGAGCGTCGGCCAAACCGGCGACCAAGGCCGCGCGCTCCGCCTCATCAAAACCCGCCGGCCAGGCGATCGCCATCAGATAGCCAAACGGCGCCGCCCCCTTGGCCACAAGGTCGGACACATTGACCGAGAGCGCCTTAAACCCGACCGCGCGCGCATCGCTGGTTGGCAAGACATGAACCCCCGCCACCACCATATCGGTGGACACCACAAGCTCCCCCTCTCCCGGAGGCACAATCGCGACATCGTCGATAAGGTTCAGCGCGCCCGATGCATTGCCGGCCAAGGGCCGCAAATGCCGAGCGATAAAGTCGAACTCACCCGCCACGGCTCAGCCTGCATCGCTCACCGAAGGCGCTGGCGAGCGCGCACCGCGCACAAGCGCATCCACCGCTCCATGGATGAACTTCGGCTCAGGTCCTTCAAAGAACGCATCCGCCAAACGCAGCGCTTCGGACACGATCACCGCCGGCGGGGTATCCAAGCAGTGGATCGCCTCATACGCGCCAAGGCGCAAAATCGCCCGTGCAGTCGCATCAATCCGCTTGAGGCTCCAGCCCTCCGCCAGCGCGTCCGCGATCGCCGCGTCGACGCCCGCTTGCTCGCGCACCACCCCGCGCACCAGCGTGGCGAAGAACGCCTCATCCACACCGTCCTCTCCCGCCAGATCGGCAAGACGATGATCGACAAACTCGCGGATCACCGCCTCATCGCCGCGACCGCCAAATTCCAATTGATACAGAGCCTGCACCGCCGCCAATCGGGCTGCATACCGCCGCGCGGCGAAGCGTTCATCAGCGCGGTTGGCAAGCGGCTCGCTCACAGCCCCTCCTCGAGCTGCCAGCGGGCCTGCATCACGGCAAGGCAAGCCCGCGCCGCATCACCGCCCTTATCCCGGCCTTCCGGTTGCGCCCGCTCCATCGCCTGGTTGCGCGTGTCGACGGTCAAAATGCCATTGCCGATCACAAGCCCCTCCCCATCGGCCCCGTCCGGGCCGCGCAACGTCAAATCCATCAAACCGCGCGCGCTTTCCGCGCTGACGATATCATAATGCGACGTTTCGCCGCGGATCACGCACCCCAGCGCCACAAACCCCTGATAGTCGCCAGTCGCCCCCGCCGCCGCAATGAGTCCTGGAATTTCCAGCGCGCCAGGCGCCTCGATGAGGTCGCGCTGCACGCTGGCCGCGTCCAAAGCTGCGCTCGCCCCCTGTTCAAGCGCCGCGGCCACATCGCTGTAGTAACGTGAACTCACGATCAAAACGCGCGTGTCAGCCATTGTCTCGAGACTCCGATAACCGGCGGATCTTACGCACTTTGAGGCCATAGCCCTCGATGGCGGCGATCTTTCGCGGCTGGTTCGTGAGCAAAATCATCTCTTCCACGCCCAAATCGAGCAGGATTTGCGCGCCAACGCCATAGGCCCTCAAGATCCTGGCTTCCGCATCATCTCCGTTGGGACGCGCGCCAAACTGTTCAGCGACAGCGGACGGATGCGTTTCGCGCAACAGCACAATCACGCCATCCTCTTCGCTCTGCGCCAACGCTTTGATCGCGTCCTGAATGCGCATGCGGCCCGGTCCAGGCAACGCGCCCAACACATCGACGGGAAAATCCACCTTGTGCATGCGCACAAGTGTCGGACGATCGGCTCGCGGACGTCCCTTGACCAACGCCACGTGTTCGCCGCCATCCAAGGTGTTGCGGAACACAATCAACCGAAAGCCCGAGCCCCAACGGCTCTCAAAGTCCGCTTCAAGCCGGCGCTCCATAAAGCGATCATGCCGACGACGATAGGCGATGAGATCAGCGATGGCGCCAATCTTCAGCCCGTGAGTGTGCGCGAACGTCACCAGATCGGGCAAGCGCGCCATCGTCCCGTCGTCATTCATGATTTCGCAAATGACGCCGGCCGGCGTCAGTCCGGCCAGTCGCGCCACATCGACCGCCGCTTCGGTGTGGCCAGCCCGGGTCAACACCCCGCCTTCGCGCGCCACCAAAGGAAACACGTGGCCGGGCGTAGCAAGATCGTCAGCCCCCTTGCTCGGATCAATCGCCACAGCAATCGTACGCGCGCGATCATGGGCCGAGATGCCCGTGGTCACCCCGTCACGCGCCTCGATGGAGACGGTGAAGTTGGTGTGGTGTTGGGACCGGTTGTCGTTCGCCATGGGCCGCAACAACAATTCGTCCGAGCGCTCCTGGGTCAGCGACAGGCAAATCAATCCGCGCCCGTGCTTGGCCATGAAATTGACCTGCTCAGGCGTAGCGAATTGAGCAGGGATGACCAAATCGCCTTCGTTTTCACGATCTTCGGCGTCGACCAGGACGAACATTTTGCCGTTGCGCGCAGCCTCAATGATCTCTTCGATCGGAGCAATGGACGACGGCGCCGTCACGCCAGCACGCCGCGCGCTTGGAGCAAACGCGCCACATAACGCGCCACCACGTCGGCCTCCAGATTGACGCTGGCGCCCTGCGCCAGCCGGCCAAACGTCGTCACCTCCCAGGTGTGGGGAATGATGTTCACGCCGAACCGCGTCCCCTCCACCGCGTTCACTGTCAGGGAAACGCCGTCAATCGCGACCGACCCTTTGGCCGCCACAAATGGCGCAAAATCGTCCGCCACGTCGATCTCCACACGGTGTGATCCCGCATCGTCAGTCACCGACACCACCTGCCCCACAGCATCAACATGGCCCATCACCAAATGCCCGCCCAGCTCATCGCCCGCGGTGAGCGAACGTTCAAGGTTCACACCGTCGCCCTCGGCCCACGCCCCAAGCGTCGTTTTGGACAACGTCTCGTTCGACACCTCCACCCGATGCCAGGCCCCGCCTTCGCGCGCCCCCCGCGCGATCACCGTCAAACAACACCCAGCGTGCGCGATCGACGCCCCCAGCGCGATCCCGTCAGCGTCATAGCCGCTCTCAACGGTGAATGCGCGCGCATCCCGGCCAGTCTCGACCGCCGTGATCCGGCCGACTTGGGTAACAATGCCTGTAAACATTGACGCTGACATAGGACGATGCGCGCACGCTGTCATCCATCCAGGTCGCCGCGTCGCACATAGCTCTCCCAGATATCAGAGCCAAGTTCGCGTATCGCGGTGCGCTCAAAGCGCGGCGCGTCGCCAAGACGCGGAAGACCAAGCTCGCCAAGCGCGGGTTTGCCCTCGGCGCCAAGGACAATCGGCGCGCGGAACCACTCAATGCGATCGATGAGATCCTCGCGCAAGAATGAAGCCGCCAACGTCCCCCCGCCTTCTAGGAACAGCGCGCCATCGCCGCCATAGCCAGGGACCTCCAACTGGTGCAGCCGGCCCAGCGCCTTGTCGATTTGGCCAAGCACCTCGCCTGGAGCAAGACCGCCCTGCGCAGACGGACCGGCAAACCCGATGGCGCAGCCGGCGGCGAAATAGCGATCAACTTTGACGTCCGCCCAGGTCTGAGGACCACGCGCCTCCTCCGATCGGATGATCAGCGTGGGCGCCACCCCGTCCGCTCGCCGATCCCATGGCGGCGTCATGGCGTGAACCGTCCACCACGCAGCGCCAGAACCGGTCTCGAGCTCGCCATAGGTTTGAGCCGTGCGCACCACATTCGCCGTCAACGGTGTCCGTCCCCGACCGTCAACCACAACGCGCAAGGGTTGGCGTCCCTCATAACCCCCAAGGCGCACCGTCAGCATGGGATCATCGGCGAGCACCGTGCCAGAGCCGACCAGCACAGCGTGGTGTTCCGCGCGCAGCCGGTGGACCTCTTCGCGCGACGCCGCACTCGTGATCCACTGGCTTTCGCCCGACGCCGTGGCGATGCGTCCATCAAGGGAAGTGGCGACCTTCAGCGTCACCTGGGCGCGCGAGCCCCGATGCCCCTCACTCACTCGGCCGCGTCCAACTTTTCATCGGTGAGGAAACGGGTGAAATCGTCGACGGCGCGGAAGTCTTTGTAAACGCTCGCGTAGCGCACATAGGCCACTGGGTCGAGCCGCGCGAGGGCCTCCATCACCAAAGCGCCCACCTCTTCGGAGGTCACCTCAGTTTCCCCAATCCCTTCCAGTCGACGGACAATGCCGGAGATCATGGCGTCAACCTGGTCGGGCGTGACCGGCCGCTTGCGCAACGCCAGGTCCACCGAGCGCGTGAGCTTGTCGCGATCAAACGGCGTGCGCCGGCCAGAACGTTTCACAACCACCAGCTCGCGCAATTGCACACGCTCAAACGTGGTGAAGCGCTGGCCGCACTCTGAGCACTGACGCCGCCGCCGGATGGCCGCCCCGTCTTCAGCCGGGCGGCTGTCTTTCACTTGCGTCGATTCACTGGCGCAGAACGGGCATCGCATAACATCTTGTAGTTCGGAGCGCCCGATGCCTCAAGTGACAGTGTTTGACGTCCCCTGCTCACGGCGCCAACACGGTGGCGGATTGAGCGACATCCGGCCGCACATCGCTCACGCCAGGCCTTCTTGTAAGCACAGAAGACGCCAGACGTCACAGGCGTTGTGCGCACAGCGCCCCGTTTCGGCCCACCAGCCAGCCACGAAGCGCTATGCGCAGCAAAAACCAGATACGGCCTTAGCCGCCAATGCCGCCAGGAATACCCATGGCGCTGCGCACTTGGCGCTGTTGGTCCAACAAGGCCTGCAAACCGGCGGACTTACAGGTGGCTTCCATGGATTTGCCGACGCCGTCGGCGCTCTCCTGCTGCCCGCTCATGAGGATCATCATGGCCTGTTGACCGGCCGCCTCGCCGAGCAAGGCTTGGTCATCGGCCGACATTTGCAACATGGCCGCCATTTCATCGCCTGTCACCGCATTGATCAACGCGTTGGAGATCTGCTGCATCACAGCCGGGTTGGTCCCGCGCATCATGCTCACCACGTCGCGGAACGTCAGATCGAGCATTTCCGAGGCCATCGCCTGGCCGATCGCGGCGTACGCGCCGCACAGGGCGTCGTCATCCGCCTGGGCCGGCGCAACGCTCACAACAGCCAACGCCGCCGCGCCCATCAATGATTTCCAAGCCATATCGATCCCCTTTGTGAATGGCGTCATGACGCTGAGTAAACGGGAAAACGCGCGCACAATGCAAGCACCTCCTCGCGCACCCGCGCTTCCACCGTTGCGTCCCCGTCTGGCGACGTGGCGAGGGCGTCAACAACCTCCCCAATCAACTCGCCAACCCGAGTGAATTCGGCCTCCCCAAAACCGCGCGTGGTCGCCGCCGGCGATCCCAAGCGCACGCCCGAGGTGACCTTTGGCGGCCGCGGATCAAACGGAATGTTGTTCTTGTTCGCCGTCATGTTGGCGCGCTCAAGCGCAACCTCGGCCGCCGCTCCCGTCACCTGCTTGGGCGTCAAATCAACCAACACCAAATGCGTCTCGGTCCCGCCCGACACACACGCCAAGCCTGCATGTTGTACAGCGCGTGCGAGAGCCTTCGCGTTGGCGACGACCTGGGCGGCGTAGGTTTTGAACTCGGGGCGTAAAGCCTCTCCGAACGCCACCGCCTTGGCCGCGATCACATGCATCAACGGCCCGCCCTGAAGTCCGGGGAACACCGCTGAGTTGATGCTCTTGGCGATGTCCGGATCATTGGTGAGCACCATGCCGCCGCGCGGGCCGCGCAGGGTTTTGTGGGTGGTGGTGGTCGCAACGTGGGCGTAGTCGAGCGGATTGGGATAGACCCCGCCGGCGACAAGGCCGGCGAAATGCGACATGTCCACGTGCAAGATGGCGCCCACCTCGTCCGCAATCTCGCGGAAGGTCTTGAAGTCAACGATCGGAGGATAGGCGGTAAAGCCGGCAATGATGATCCGCGGCTTATGTTCGAGGGCCAAGCGACGCACCTGATCAAAGTCCACACGCGCATCCTCGCGCCGGACGCCAAATTGAACCGCGTTAAACCACTTGCCTGATTGATTGGGTTTGGCACCGTGGGTTAAATGACCGCCAGCATCAAGGCTCATACCCAAAAGCGTGTCGCCAGGTTTGGCCAACGCCATGACCACGGCTTGATTGGCTTGAGCTCCAGAATGCGGTTGTACGTTGGCGTAACCACACGTAAAAAGTTGCTTGGCGCGCTCGCGCGCGAGATTTTCCACAACATCGACATGTTCACAGCCGCCATAATAGCGACGACCCGGGTATCCTTCAGCATATTTGTTTGTAAGCACTGAGCCTTGTGCCTCGAGCACCGCCTTCGACACGATGTTTTCGGACGCGATGAGCTCGATATGTTCCTGCAATCTACGCTGTTCAGCAGCAATTGCTGTGACAACCTCCCTATCGGAATCTTGCAGCGAACCGCCAAAAAAATCAGCGCCTAAGGTATGGTCTAACACGGCCATGTTACGTCCCTTCTTTGTGCATAGCTTTCTTATCCATCCCGAGCCCACCTAATCAAGCAGACTGAGTATGCTGCAGTCGACTGTCGACGTTAGCAAATCTCGGTGATACAAGCGCAATTGTTGGGTTTGTGAAAAAAAACCATCCGCCCCATTCGATCTTTACTAAAATGTAAGCCTTGAAAGCTTTTTTTTGCGCTTGCAATATTGCAAAACACAGAATGCGTGTAACACAAATTGACTCGCCAACCACGGAGAGAGCGACATGGAAGCGAAAATCGAAGACCAGCCAATCACCACCGAGGACGTGCTCCGCATGACGACCGACATCGTGGCGTCGTTCGTTAGTAACAACACGATTCCAGCGGAAACCGTGCCCAACGTGATTCGCGAGGTTCACCGCGAAGTCCACAAGCTCGCAACCACGCCTGTCGAAAAGCCGGTGGAAAAAGCCAAGCCGGCTGTGCCGATTTCCAAGTCCGTCACCGACGATTACATCGTTTGCCTGGAAGACGGCAAAAAACTGAAGATGCTCAAGCGCTACCTTCGTTCGAACTTCAACATGACTCCGGACGAGTATCGTCGCAAATGGAATCTGCCCGCCGACTATCCGATGGTCGCCCCCAACTACGCCAAGCGTCGCTCTGAATTCGCCAAGAGCATCGGCCTTGGCCGCGGTGTGCGCCGCGACAAGAGCTAAGCTCTAAACCCAGCGGCCGCGGCTCGAAGCGTCTCCAAACTCGGCGGCGTCAGAGCTGCGGCCCTCGGGCCCGCCCTCCTCGTCCGAACGCAGGGCTCTGGCCAATTTGCCCAACGCCAGCTGTTCCAGATAAGCTTCGCTAGCGTGGTCTGGCCCAACTGCATGGGCTTCGGTTCCCGTCGCGACGTCAATGGCCGCGACCCGCAGATAAGCGCCCTGGACAACCGCCTCAACAATGATTTCTCGTCCGACCAGTTCGGCCGGCGCATCGCGCGTCACGCCACGTTCGCGCGCGGCATGTGGTGACGTTCAAACAGCGTCACCAGCGCCTCCACCAGCGCGTCCATCATGGCGTCCGTGTGCAATGGCGACGGCGTGAAACGAAGCCGCTCAAGCCCTTTCGGCACGGTGGGATAATTGATGGGCTGCACGTACATGCCAAACTCATCAAGCAGCGCATCAGAAATCGCTTTGCAACAGCGCGGATCCCCAATCAGCAAGGGCACGATGTGGGTTTCGCTCGGCATCACGGGGAAACCGGCGTCTTTGAGCAATGTCTTGAGTCGCAACGCCCGCGCTTGATGGGCGGCCCGCAAATCGGGTCGCACCTTGAGGTGCTCCACGCTCGCCAGCGCGCCGGCGGCCAGCACTGGCGCAAGGGATGTGGTGAAGATAAAGCCCGGCGCATAGGAACGCACGGCGTCAACAATGACAGAATCGGCGGCGATGTAACCGCCCATCACGCCAAACGCCTTACCCAGCGTGCCCTCGACAATGTCAAAACGATCCGCCAGTCCCTCACGCTCGGCCACACCGGCGCCGCGCGGCCCGTACAGACCAACACCATGCACCTCATCAAGATAGGTCAGCGCATTGTAGCGTTCGGCAAGGTCACAAACCTCCGCCAACGGGCCAATATCGCCATCCATGGAGTAAACCGACTCCAGGGCGATCACTTTGGGCGCATCAGGCGGCGCGCTGGCCAGAAGCTCTTCAAGGTGGGCGACGTCATTGTGCCGCCAGATGTGCTTTTCGCACCGGGCGCCGCGCACGCCGGCGATCATGGAGGCGTGATTGAGTGCGTCGGAAAACATGATCAAGCCGGGCAAGATCCGGGACAACACGCTCAGCGTCGCCTCGTTCGACACATAGCCTGAGGTGAACAGCAAGGCGCTCTCTTTGCCGTGCAAATCGGCCAAGGACCGCTCCAGATCCTCATGGTACCACGTGGTGCCCGAGATGTTCCGCGTCCCGCCAGCTCCTGCGCCCGCCTCTTCAAGCGCGGCGTGCATGGCGTCGAGAACAACCGGGTTTTGCCCCATGCCCAAATAGTCGTTGGAGCACCAAACCACGATGTCCTTATCGCCGTCCGGACCCCGCCACCGAGCGTTGGGAAACGCTCCGCGCTCACGTTTGATGGCCTGAAACACCCGATAGCGGCCTTCATCGCGCAAGCGAGCTGCGGCGTGGCCAAAATATGCCCGATAATCCATGGCGCCGGTTTCCTCACGCAACGAACTGGTCACTGGTCTTTGACTGACGGAGGATGGGTCATGCTGCGCCAAAAGCAAAGGGGACGCGACGTCGCGCCCCCTATTGGTCGTAGTTGGCGCGCCTACAAGCGGTAGCGCACGTGGTCTTCCCAGAACCGCTCAAGACGCATTAGCGCAGCGGTGATGTTGCCCAGCGTGTCGGCATTCAAGTTCGCCACGGGCTCCAGCGACGTCAGATGGCGGTCAAACAGCGCCGCCACAATATCGCGCAACTCGCGTCCCTTGGCGCTCAAGCTCACGCGCACCGCGCGCCGGTCCGCATCCGAACGCTCATGGTTGATGTAGTCGGCTTCCACGAGCTTTTTGAGGTTGTACGACACGTTCGACCCAAGATAGTGGCCGCGCGTGCGCAGTTCGCCTGCGGTCAGCTCATCCTCGCCAATGTTGAAGATCAACAGGGCCTGCACGCTGTTGATGTCCGAACGGCCGTGCCGGTCGAGCTCGTCCTTGATCACGTCCAGCAACTGGCGATGCAGACGCTCCACCAAACGCAGGGCTTTAATGTAAAGTTCGCCAAGGCTCTCATCCTCGACCGAACCGATCGGAAGCGGCTGTCCTGCCATCACCCCACCTCGTTTATATCTGAGTGTAGGGGTCAGTATGGGCGCCAAAGCCTAAAGCGTGTTTAAGCGCCCTGCATTGCAGCGTTCACAGCCGTCAACCCAATGATTCGCCTTGGCTTTCGAATGACGTTTGGCCTTCGTTGCGCGCGGTGAAGAACCGCTCAACCATCGCATCATCGACCGCGTCAAGCCGATCCGGGGTCCATTGCGGCGCTTGATCTTTGTCGATGATCACCGCGCGCACGCCCTCATAGAAGTCCGACCCATCGTCGACAAACCGCACCGACAAGGCCAACTCCCTGCGCATGGCCTCTTCAAACTCGCATACAGCGCCCTCGGCCAACGCTCTGAAGGTCACTTTCAGCGAGGTCGGCGATTTCTGCGCCAAGATGTCGCGTTGTTTGTGCGCCCACGCGCCGCCGTCCGCGTCCAAGGCGGCCACGATGGCCTCAACGCTCTCGCCGCCAAACGCCGCATCAATGGCCGCCCGATGCTCAGCAAGCGCACTGGCGCCAGGATCGGTCTCATGGGCGTGCACAATGTCGTCGACCACCGCGCCCTCATCATCCAGCGGCTCGCTCTCCAGCGCCGCGATCAGCGCCGCAATCCGCTCGGCCGGCACAAAATGCGTCGCCAGCCCGGCCGCCAGCGTATCAGCGCCCTTGAGCCGCGCGCCCGTCAGCGCCATCCACATCCCAAGCTTGCCCGGCAGCCGGGGCAGAAAATACGTCCCGCCCACATCGGGATAAAAGCCGATGCCGGTTTCGGGCATGGCGAACAGTGTGCGTTCGGTGGCGACGCGAAAACTGCCATGCACCGATACGCCAACGCCGCCCCCCATGGTCACCCCGTCCATCAGCGCGACATAGGGTTTGGGATAACGCTTAATCAGCGTGTTGAGCGCGTACTCCTCCGACCAGAAGATCTCAGCCCCGCCATTTTGAGCCCGACCGCTGTCGATCAGCATCCGGATGTCGCCGCCGGCGCAAAACGCTTTCTCGCCCGCCCCATCCACGACAACAGCTTTGACCGCCTCATCATCGCGCCACACGGTGAGCGCTTCGGTCATCGCCCGCACCATGTCCATATTCAGCGCGTTGAGCGCATCGGGCCGGTTGAGCGTGATCCGCCCCACCGAACCTTTCAGGCCGATCAGAGTGCTCGGCTCAGCAGATTGTGCAGACATCAGGCGCGCTCCATCATCAGGTTCACTTGCCGATGTAGCGCACACGCCGACCAAGTGCACCCGCCCCATCGTCGCACAGGACGGGCGACTAACGCCCCACGAGCTCCCGGGCGATGATCACGCGCATGATTTCGTTCGTCCCTTCGAGGATGCGATGCACGCGCAGGTCGCGCAGGATGCGCTCAATTGGGTAATCACGCAGATACCCATAACCGCCATGCAGCTGCAGCGCTTTGTCGACAATCTGGAAACACGCATCGGTGGCGAAGCGCTTGGCCATGGCCGCGAACTTGGTCTTCTCCGGGTTTCCGGTATCGAGCGCCTCGGCCGCGCGGTAGACCATGAGGCGGGCGGCGTCGAGGTCGGTCGCCATGTCCGCCAAGGTGAATTGCGTCGCTTGGAATTTCGCCAGCGCTTGGCCGAATTGTTCGCGCTCTTGCACGTAAGACAGCGCGGCGTCGAGCGCGGCCTGCGCCCCGCCCAGCGAGCACGCCGCAATGTTGATCCGACCGCCATCAAGGCCCGCCATGGCGAACTTAAAACCTTGGCCTTCAACCCCGCCCAACAACCGATCGGCCGGCACGCGCACGCCTTCGAGGGTTACAACGGCGGTCGGCTGAGAGTTCCACCCCATTTTGCGCTCATTGGCGCCGAAGCTGACCCCCGCCATGTCGCGATCGACCAGGAACGCGCTCACGCCCTTGGCCCCCGCCTCGCCCGTGCGCGCCATGATCAAATAAAGATCGGAAATGCCCGCCCCGGAGATAAATGCCTTCGATCCAGTGAGGACGTAGTCGTCGCCATCCTTCACCGCTTTGGTCCGCATGGCGGCCGCGTCCGAGCCCGAACCCGGCTCGGTTAGACAATAGCTCGCAATCAACTCCATGCCGACCAGGCGCGGCGCCCATTCAGCCCGCTGGGCCTCGGTCCCGAAACTGTCGATCATCCAGGAGACCATGTTGTGGATCGACATGAAGGCTGCAGTGGAGACACACCCCTGCGACAGCGCTTCGAAAATCAGGGCCGCGTCGTGGCGCGTCAGTCCTGAACCGCCATGCTCCTCGCCGACATAAATGCCGGCAAATCCAAGACCAGCAAGCTCACGCAGCGTATCGACGGGGAAGATCTTCTCCTCGTCCCACTTTTCCGCGTTCGGGGCGAGGTTGTCCTCTGCAAAGCGCCGGGCGGTGTCCACCAGCAAGCTTTGTTCATCGGTCAAATCCAGCGGCATCACGCCCTCCCACAGTTTGCCCCGTTCAAGGGCATGTCTTTGCTGATCTGGTTTCTATCACAGATCAGGCTAGGCTTTCGACCTCATCACAATCGTAGCGAGCTTCGCCATGCCCCACTTTCCAGCCGCTCGACCACGCCGTTTGCGCGCCGCGCCTTGGTTGCGCCGGCTGGTGGCCGAGACCAAGCCCACGGTGGACGATTTGATTTGGGCGTTGGTCGTCTCCGACAGCGCCGCGCCGCGTGAGCCTGTGGCCGCCATGCCGGGCGTCGATCGATTGTCGGTGGAGGCTGCGGCCGAGGCGGCGCGCCAGGCCCAAGCGCTCGGCATCCCAGCGGTGGCGCTCTTCCCGCACATCAGCTCGGCGTTGAAGGATGCGGAGGGATCTGAGGCCGGCAATCCTGAGGGCCTCGTCCCCCAAGCCGTGCGGGCCATCAAAGCGGCCGCGCCCAAGATCGGCGTGGTTTGCGACGCCGCCCTAGACCCCCACACCGATCATGGTCATGACGGGCTGGTGCGCGAAGGTGTGATCCTGAACGACGAGACGGCCGAGCGCTTGGGCGAGGTATCGGTGATGTTGGCCCAAGCCGGCGCCGATGTGATCGCCCCCAGCGACATGATGGACGGGCGTGTCGGCGTGATCCGCGACGCACTTGATGCGGCGGGCTTTGCGCACACCCCAATCCTCTCCTACGCGGCGAAATACGCGTCCGCGTTTTACGGGCCCTACCGCGAGGCCATCGGGTCGGCCTCCGTGCTGCAGGGCGACAAGAAGACCTATCAAATGAACCCGGCCAACGCCGCAGAAGCGCTGCGCGAAGTAGGCCTCGACCTCGACGAAGGCGCGGACATGGTGATGGTCAAGCCCGGCCTGCCGTATCTCGACATCATCCGCGACATCGTCGCCACCTACGCCGCTCCGACCTTTGCGTTTCAGGTGTCGGGCGAATACGCCATGCTCACGGCCGCCGCCCAACACGGCTGGATCGACGGCGACCGCGCGATGATGGAAACGTTGGCCGGCTTCAAACGCGCAGGATGCTCCGGCGTCGTCACCTACTTTGCCCCTCAACTCGCCCGGGCGATGGCCGAAACGGACCGCTAGGGCGCGGTGAGCACCAATTCCTGGTCGCGCCCGTCCAGCATATCGAACTCCATGAAGGGATAGCGCTGGGCGCCCGCTTCGCATTGGCGACGGTCCGAATTGCGATAACTGAAGCTTCGGCTGGGGTGGACGCAATTGTGATGATCGGCGTCGTCCCAGGTGTAAGTGTCGGTGTTGACATGCGCATAGGCGTAACCGCGATAGCCAGACGGGAACGCCAAGTTCTCACACTGCCCCTCGTCGATCACGTACCACCCTTCTGAGACCCACACCGAGTTCACATCGCGGTGCGCAGTCGCGACAAAGGCGGTTCCATCCCGCGCCTCATTGCACAGACGCAAGGTCGGAGCGTCTGGCGTGGACGCGCCGGATGCGCCAATCGTTGTGCGCACATGACCGGTGATGCGGTTGCCAACATCGCAGACATACGTGTCGCCTGATCGGCGCACTTCGACACGATCATTGTACTGCCAGTTGATCTGACAGAACGGTCGATAATTGTCGTAGTACGCCATATTCGGCGCTCCGGGCACAGTCAGGCGTACGCGCGCGGCGTTGCGCGCATAGTACAAAGGCAACTGCAACGTCGCTGACAACCTGTCGAGCCCCTTATCCCTCAGTCGTTCGCCAAGGCTGGGCTGATCGACAAGATCAAAACCGACCGAAATCGGGTTTTGGCAACGCGACGTGCAACACAAATCACGACCCGGTTGGATCGTGTCGCGATCACGGCTCGTCAAAGCCAAGACGATCGGCAAGTCCGTATCGTTCTCAACGCAATAGAAGTAGTCTTGCGCCGATGCAGCCGGCGCGCCGAACGTTGCGGCTGCGCATACACTCACGATCAGTGTCAACAGTCTCATAGCTTTCCCTTTCTTGAGCCGCACCGCACGTGACGACCGGCTTCACGAGGACAAGCAGAAACCACAGGCGAAACGGCCCACGCCGCGGCCCCAGCGGGTGTCCATGCTCGCCAGTTGGCGTAGGACGGAGACGCAACGACCGACGATCCCGCTTGGAGCGCCTCGCCATGACCACAGACACAGATCCCCCCCGCCGGCCTGAAACCCTGGCCGCCCAAGCGCTGGACCGCATCGACCCCGTCACCGGCGCCGTCATCCCGCCGCTGCATCCGGCGACCACGTATGCGCGGGACAATGGCGCGTTGATCGGCGACACCGACTATCGCCGTCCGCAAGGCCCGGTGGATCGCCACGCCGCCGACGTGATCTGCGCGCTTGAGGGCGGCGCCGACGCGCAGCTGTTCGCTTCAGGGCTCGCAGCGGCCGCCGCAGTGTTCGACACGGTGGCGCCGGGCGGTCACGTCATTGCGCAAACGCACATGTACTACGGGGCCGGCAAATTGCTCGCCCGCCTCGCAGAAACGGGCCGCATCACGCTCAGCCTTTTTGACCCCAACGATCCAAGGGGGCTGAGCAACGCGCTCAACGCAAGCGCTGCCGAATTGGTATGGATCGAAACGCCGGCCAATCCCGTATGGGCGATCGTCGACATCGCCGCCGCCGCTGAACAGGCCCACGCCGCCGGGGCGATCTTGGCGCTTGACGCCAGCGCCGCCCCGCCCTGCACAACGCGCGCGCTGGACCACGGCGCTGACCTCGTGATGCATTCAGCGACAAAATACCTGAATGGCCATTCCGACGTGATGGCCGGCGTCGTCATCACCAACGCGCGCGATCAGCGCTGGGAAGGGTTGCGCGCCCAACACAGTCTCAGCGGCGCCGTGCCGGGAGCGTTGGAAAGCTGGCTGTTGGTGCGCGGGTTGCGCACACTGTTTGTTCGGTTCGCGCGCCAGAGCGAGACCGCGCTCGCCATCGCCGAAGCGTTGGTTGGTCATACCGCGCTCAGCGCGCTGCTCTACCCCGGTTTGTCGCACCATCCTGGTCACGCCATCGCCGCGCGACAAATGACAGGCGGGTTTGGCGGGCTCCTGTCGCTGCGTTTGAAAGGCGGGTTTGAGGCCGCTGCACGGTTTGCCGCCGACCTCAAGCTCTTTGCCCAAGCAACCTCGTTCGGCGGTGTGGAAAGCTTGGTTGAACACCGTAAGCCGATCGAAGGTCCGCAAAGCACCACGCCTGATGATCTGGTGCGCCTCTCCGTGGGCCTTGAAGCGCGCGAGGATTTGCTCGCCGACCTAACCCGCGCACTCGACGCGCTGGTCTGATCACTTGGCCGCCTGCGCCGATTGACTGAGCACGCGCGTCAGACGGCCAAAGAACCTTTGAAGGTCCAAGGGTCGGACTTTTTCCCCGCACAACAAACGCTGGTGCAGGATCGCCGCCAGCATGGGCGAATAGAGAAAGAACGCCATGTCGCGAATGAACTCGGGGTCCGCTGCGCCGCCCTGGCCGCCCTGGTCCATTGACGCCGCCAAGCGGCGCTCGATGGCCGCCAAGGATGGCTCAATGGCGGTCTGCAGATACACCTCAGCCACCATCGGATCGTGGATCGACTCCACCAGCGCAAAGGCGTGTGTGCGGGCGAACACGTCGTTCTCTACCCCTTCCATCGCCAAAGCGAGGTAATCGCTGATGGATTTGGGCAAATCCGGTCCGCCATCGGCGCAGCGCTCCAGATACTCGCCGGCCGATGCCGACAAAAACCGCAAAATGGCGATCACCAAGCCCTGACGATCGTCAAAGTAATGGCGCAAAGTCGGCTCGGAAACGCCCGCTTCAATGGCGAACTTACGCAGGCTGATGGGCGATGAGGTTTCCCGCAGCGCAGCCGCCGAGAGGATTTCTAACAATTGCGTGCGCCGATCAGCGCCATCTCCAGATTGGTCCATCTTACTCACCACCCGCCCCGTTTGGTTCGCCAACGCCGCCGACCCCGTCAGCACGTCCGACATAACACCATGTACAGGCTCAACTGCTTCTGCGGACCCAAAAAGCAATTTCTCCGACCCAAGAACTGACGATCGACTGCAAATAATCCAAACAGGCTCTAGGATCGTATATCGAATATACTATATACGATAGCGACCCAATCAGGGTCATTCAAATGGGGATCATCCAAATGAAACGTTTTGCCTGTGTGTCCGTGAGCGCGCTTGGTCTGGCCATGGCGCTAGGTGGCGCGGCCAACGCCCAAGACCGCCTGACACAATATGTGCGTGGCTCAGCGGGCGTGTCGCTGCTGGGCGATAGTGACAATTCCGGTGCGTTCACCAACGACTTCACGCTCGGACTCGAAGCAGGAACGGTGCCCTCAGGGTCATCGCTCGGCTGGACCACCGAGTTTGATACCGGTGGCTTTGTCAGCGGCGCCTATGGCGTGGCGCTGCCTAACGGTTTGCGTTTTGAGGGCGAGGTGTCCTGGTCGACCAACGATGTTGACAGCCACTCCGGCGTGACTGTGGGCGGACTTGGCAACATTGACACCATCGATGCCGGCGTGCTGCTCGGCGCCGCGCAAACCACACCGCTTGAGCTCACCGTTGGCGGCCTAGTGGCTGACGGCCAAGGTTCAGTGGAAACGTTGGGTTTCACTGCAAACGCGTTCTACGACTTTGACATCCCCAACTCACGGTTCGGCGGTTATGCCGGCTTGGGTTTGGGCGTGGCGCAGGTCGATATCGACTACAGCCCCTCGGCTGTCGCAATCATCAATGATGATGAGACGGTGTTCTTGTACCAAATCATGTTCGGCGGCGAGTTTGCTTTGAACGAGCAGGTCAATCTGTTCACCGGCTACCGTTACCGGGCCACGCAAGACGTTGAAGTCGATGTGAGCCTGTTCCCAGCCACGCTGGAGATCGAAAACGCCAGCAACATCATCGAGGCCGGCGTCCGGTTTACGTTCTAAGCCGACAACCACAAACGAACGATTCAACCTGAGCGGCGGCCGCGCCCCCCCTGATGCGGCCGCCGTGTGTTTTGCCCACGTCTTCAGCGCGGATGTCCTAAACGCTGATCACACGCCACTGGTTTAGGGTGCGCTCTTGCCCAGACCATCTTGGCCCATGTCGCTGAACTCGCCGGCAATGTGGAGCCCCCGCGCAATCGCCTCGAAGGCGATCACGTGGGCGATTTGGCGCATGCGCCAGACCCCGACGAAAAAGTAGCCGAACATCAACACGTAGGTCACCAGTACGGTGAGCAAGGTTGAGCCCCAATGGACCGCCGCGCGCTCGGCCAGCCCCGGCGCCAATTGGCGCAAAGCCAAAAAGGCGGCAATCGGACCGGTGACGAACGCCACCACAAAGAACCGAAAGCTGTACTCGCCGCGCTGCACGTTCAACCCGCCAAGCTGGGCCAACGCACGCACATCCGCATCCGACGCCTCAGCCAACAGCGCGCGCGCCTGTCCGCCAACTTTGGACCGGTACAAGCCGCTCACAAGATCATTGCCGAAGTAAACCCAAGCCTGGCGGGAGAACATGCCGGTCACAAGAAGCCGCCAGGTCGGGAACATCCGTGACAGCCGCCGCCAAAGCCGCATCACGTCATCCATGTTGGGCCGTTCAGCCATCCTCGCCCTCCCCCCGGCGCGCCAATCGAGCCACAAGGCTGGAGGTGTCCCAGCGTCCTCCGCCCTGGATCTGCACGTCGGCGTAAAATTGATCGACCAGCGCGGCCAGCGGCAATTGGGCGCCGTTACGCCGGCCTTCGTCAAGCGCGATGCCCAAGTCCTTGCGCATCCAGTCCACCGCAAAGCCGAAATCAAACTCACCTCGGGCCATGGTGGCGGCGCGGTTGTCCATTTGCCAGCTCTGCGCGGCGCCCTGACCGATGGCGGCAAACACCGTGTCCACGTCCAGCCCTGCGGCTTGAGCGAAATGCACGCCCTCGGCCAAGCCTTGCAACACCCCGGCGATGCAAAGCTGGTTGACCATCTTTGTCAGCTGTCCAGCCCCCGCCGGGCCCATATGCGTCACCGCCTTGGCGTAGGCCGCCATGACCGGTTGAGCGTGCGCGAACGCCTCCTCGGACCCACCACACATGATGGTCAGCTCGCCCGCCTGCGCGCCGGCTTGCCCGCCCGACACCGGCGCATCCACAAACAACACCCCACGCGCCGCACATTGCGATTCCAGCTCGCGCGCTAACGCGGCTGATGCGGTGGTGTGATCAATCAACACAGCGCCTTCCGGCATGGCCGCGATCGCCGGGCTGGCGACCGCGCGCACATCGGCGTCATCGCCCACGCACACCAGCACGGCCTCACACCCCTGCGCCGCCTCCTCGATCGACGCTGCGACCTCGCCAGGATAGTCGCGCGCCCAGTCCTGCGCTTTTTGCGGCGTGCGGTTCCAAACCCGCACCTCGTGACACGCCGATGCGAGGAACCCCGCCATCGGCGCGCCCATCACCCCCAGTCCCAAAAATGCAACGTTGGCCATGCTGGATTCCCGTGGTTGACACCCCCTTTGTGGCTAGCGCGCCGCGCACGCCAAAGCCAAGGCGCAGTTGAGACAAATCCAAGCTTTCGTCTCAGCTTAAAGCCCGCGCTTGAGCCTATCGTGGACCGTCCACCACGAGGTACCGCCCATGAGCGTTTTCAGCGCGTTGTCCTATGGCGTCGCCGGCATGCAGTCACAAGCCAGCCGTCTCGCGGCCCTGTCCAACAACATCGCCAACGCCTCCACCGACGGCTACCGCCGCGTGGACGTTGATTTCGCCTCGCTCGTCACGTCCGGCGGGGTTGGACAAGCCACCCCGTCAACCGGCGGCGTGCTCACCATTGGCCGCACAGACATTGCCCGCAATGGCGCCATCGAAGCGTCCACCAGCGGGACCGACCTCGCCATCGCCGGCAATGGATTCTTCTTGGCCCAAGACGCAACGGCCGGCGGCGCTCCGGTCCTCACCCGCGCCGGCAGCTTCGCCGTGGACCAAACGGGCGTGCTTGTGAACGCCAACGGTTATGCTCTGTTGGGCGCGCGCCTGGACGCAGGCGGTGCGCCGCTGACCCCGCTCACCGACGTCGCCAACCTTGAGCCCATCAACCTGGGCAACATCAACTTCACCGGCTCGCCCACCACCGACGCCACCTATTCGGGCAACCTGCCCGCAGCGGCCACGGGCCCCGGCGGCAGCGGCCAAACCGAAACCACGTCCATCACCGTGTTCGATGATCTGGGCAGCGCGCGCAATCTGACGCTGGAGTGGGTTCCAAACGCAGCCACAGCCAACCAATGGACCCTCAACCTGTTTGACAATGGCGCGGCGGTCGGCTCGGTCGACGTGACCTTCAACGCCACAGGCGCGGCGGCCGGCGCGCCTGCCGGCTACGCCTCAGCGCTCCCGATCGCTGCGGGCGTGGTGTCCGTGCCGGTCAATGGCGGCGCCCAAACGGTTCAGCTCAATCTTGGAGCGCCGGGCAGCTATGACGGCGTCACCCAGTTTGACGGTGAGTTCGTCGCCCAGGCCACCCGCAACGGCGCGGCGTTCGGCGCCTTTTCTGGTGTGGAGATTGATGAGTCCGGCACCGTGTTCGCCCGTTTCGACAATGGCGAGATCCGGCCTGTCTATCAGATCCCGTTGGCGCGCACCGCCAATGATAACGCGCTCAACGCTCTGGATGGCGCTGCGTTCGAACAAACCGCCGGTTCCGGCGATTTGCGCATTGGCGCAGCCGGTGAAGCTGGGTTTGGGGCCATCGCCGCCTTCGCGACCGAGCGCTCCAATGTCGACATCGCCGAAGAACTGACCGCACTGATCGAAACCCAACGCGCCTACAGCTCCAACACCACAGTGGTGCAAACGGCTGACGAAATGCTGGAAGAAGCCACGCGACTGAAACGCTAAGTCCTGACGCACCAGGGAAGCTCCGCCCATGTCTCTTGCCGTCACCATCTCCAACGCCAGTGCGGGACTTGCCGCCAACACGACGCTGCTCAACACGAGTTCGCAGAACGTCGCCGGGGCCAATGTCGACGGCTATGTGCGGCGCGACGCCACGAGCGAGAACGCCATTGGCGGCGTAAGCGTTTCGGTCTCACGCGCGGCGATCGACGCGTATCTGCAACGCGATCTGCGTTGGGCGAACGCTGAAGCCGCGAGCGCTGGCGTGCGGTTAAGCGCACTGGACTCCTACGCCGCAGCGACAGGCGCAACCGATGGCGACTTTGCTCCGTCGGCCGCGCTCAGCGCCCTTGAGGCGGCCTTTGTCGCTCTGGAAGCTGATCCGGCCAACGCCACGAACCAGCGATCCGCGCTGACCGCGGCCCGCGATGTCGCCGCCGCGATGGGCGCTGCTTCGACCGCCTTGGCCAGCGCGCGCGCTGAGGCCCACGGCGAGCTCGAGGCCGGCGTTGACGCCACCAACGACCTTCTGACGAGGATCGACAGTCTCAACACGCAAATTGTCGCCGCCGAAGGGCTGGACCGCGACGCGAACGCCCTGCGCGACCAGCGCGACGCCGCCGTCGACCAACTTGCGCAATTCCTGCCCATCACCGCGACCGAGCGACCCAATGGCGAGCTGGTGATCTCAGTGCGAGGCGGCCCGACCTTGGTGGACGGCTATGCTCGTCAACTCGCTTTCGACGCGGCGGTGACGCCCGCCGGCGCGGGACCCGGCTACCCGACCTATCCTGGCGTCAGGGTCGATGATCCGACCGCACCGGCCAGCGCCACCGACCTGTCCGATCTCACTGAGGGGCGCCTGGGCGGCGCGTTGCAAGCCCGCGACCAGGATCTGGTTGACGCCGAACGCCAACTTGACGCCCTCGCCCGCGGCGTGATCCTCGCCTTTCAAAACGCCGACGCCAGCCTGGCGCCGGGCGATGCGGGTCTGTTCACCGAATCCGGTGCGGCCGTCGACCCCTTGGTGGCGAGCGATCTTGGCTTGGCCGGTCGCATAGCGGTGAATGACGCTGTCGACCCCGATGCGGGCGGCGCGTTGCGCCGGTTGCGCGACGGGATCAACGCGCCCGTAGGCGCGCCCCAAGACGCAACGCAAGTGCGCGCCTTCCTCGACGCCTTCAACGCGACAACACCGTTCCCCGCCGCCGCCGGGCTGACCACGTCGACGTCCATCGCTAGCTACGCCATCGAAGTCGCCGCCGCGGCCAACACGGCCCGTTCCGACATCGCCGCGCGCAGCGACAACCGAACCGCCGTGCTCGCAGGTCTTGAGACACAACGCGCCGCCATGGGAGGCGTGGACCTGGACGCCGAAGCCCAACACCTTCTTGAGCTTGAGCGCTACTACGCCGCCAACGCCCAGATCCTCTCCGTAGTCGGCGCATTGCTCGACGAATTGCTGGCGGCCACGCGATGACGAGCCCTGTCCGCGCGCCCCTCTGCTGCAACCAACAACACCGTCCTGCTCAAGCGCGATGACCGGGTGGAGGAGCTAAAGCCATGACCATCTCCGTGAGCAGCACATTGCTTTCCCAACAGCTTGCGGCGCGATCAGCCGCCCTGCGCGCGGCCGCCAACGACGCCGCGCTGGAAGTCGCCACCGGCCGCGCGTCGGACATCGCCAAGGCGGCCGGCAGCGACTTTGGACTCCTCACCGCCCGCAAAGCCGACGCCGCGCAAACCGAGGCTTACCGCGCCAACGCCGAGGGATTTGTGCGCCGCGCGGACGTCAAACAGCTTGCGCTGAGTGACATCCTCAGCGCGGCTGAGAGCTTGCTGGTCCTGGCCAGCGAACAGTTACCGACCGCCAACGCGACACAGCTGGGCGGTCCCCCCGTCGCGCCTGGCGATCCGGCTGCGGCCAATCCGTTGTACAATCCCGCCAACTTCGCCGAGACGGCGCGCACGGTCCTCGAGCGGGTCATTGCGGCGTTCAACACGGCTGACTCAGCTGGGTTCATGTTCGCCGGCGTGGCCAGCGACACTCAGCCCCTAAGCGACGCCAACGCCCCCGGGCCATCGGGACTGACGCCGCAACAAGCCATTGACGCCCAAGCAGCTTTGTTCCCGCCAACGACGCCGCTGGGGGTGACGGACTTTATCACCGCCATCGACGATGTGTTTTCCAACGCCGCCCTGCCAGCCAACCCCGCCGAGGATTTCACCGGCGCGTTTTACGCCGGCGCACCCGCCACAGGGCCGCGCATCGCCGTCACCATCGCCGAGGGCGTGAGCATTGACTACGGCCTGCAGGGCGATGACCCAGCGGCTCGCCAACTGCTTCAGGGTTTGCACATGCTTGCGTCGGTCGACCTGACGGCCATCGATCCAGCTTCGCTCGATGAGTACGCCGACGCGGCGCGCACTGCGCTTGCGTCAGGCTTAGACGGCCTGCGCGAATCCCAAGCCGGCTTGGGCGCTGCCCAAGCCCAAGCCCAAGCCGCAGCCGACACCCATGCCGCGCGGCTTGTCTTGATCAACGAGGAAATCGCCGGCGTCGCCGAGATCGATCCGATCGAGAGCCAAGTGCGCTATCAGGCCCTCGAAACCCAGTTGTCGTTTCTTTACGAGGTCATCGGCCGGGTCTCACGCCTCAGCTTGATGGATTTCGTGCGCTAAAGCGCCTTACTGAATGAGCAAACGGTCCAGATACACCGTACCGTCGACCGGCGCGCCATAACCCTCCACCAGCGCCCGCTCGAGCGCGGCGCGCGCCGTCTCCACCGAGACCGCAGCTTCACCCTTGGCCGCCAGACCGTGCACCGCACGCAACGCAGCGTGCCGCAACGCCGGCATGTTGCGGCTCAAATCCAGCGCCAGCGCTTGACCCGTCACTTCCACACGCGCGTCGACCAGCAACAGGGCGGTTTCCCCGTCACGCCGCTCAACCGGCGCAGCGAACTGGCCAAGCTCCACGATCATGGACTCATCCACGCCGCGCGGCGCAAACACCCCATCGCTCGCCGTCCGCGGCCAAAGCCCAACGCCCGCAACCCCGACGGCCGCCAAGGCGGCCATGCCGACAAGGGCCGCCAACGCACGTCGCTGGAAGAACGGTTTGCGCGCCATAACAGTGTCCTCACTCAGTACGGAGTGGTCGCGTCGTAAACCCGCTGACCCCAACGCGGCTTTTGGCTGGCTGACAACACCCCACGCCCACCGTACGACAACCGCGCCTCGGCGATTTTGTCATAGGCGATGGTGTTGTCGGCGTTGATGTCAGACGGCCGCACAACGCCGCCAACCAACAGCTCACGGACCTCGCCGTTCACGCCGATCTGTTGGCGGCCGGCGATCAACAGATTCCCATTGGCCAACCGTTGCTGGACGACCACAGCGATCTTCAAATCGATGCTCTCACGCCTGGCGATGGCGCCTTGGCCTTCACTCGAGCCGGCGCCCGAAATGCCCACCGCCGCGCCGGGCTCAAAATCATCAGCCAGCGCCTGATCCAGCACCGCATCGAGGCCGAACAGACCGTCAATGCCAAGCTCGCTCTCGCCCCGCCGCGACCGACGGGTCGAGTTGTCCAAACGCGCTTCGTCATCAATGTCGATCATCACCGTGAGGATGTCGCCGGCCCGGCGCGCGCGCAGGTCCTGAAACAGGCTCGGTCGGTTGGGCGCATACAGCGAGTTGGCCGAGGCCGGTTGAGGCGGCGGGGCCATCGGTCCCACATCAATCGGCGCGGGCGGAGGCAAAGGATACGCGGCCACCGGCGGCAAATCATGACCGCGCGGCCCCATACACCCAGCCACGAAGACGCAGCTGAGCGCGGCTGCTATCGGTATCCGTGTCATCGCTGCACCCTTACGCGTCCGTCTGGCGTGACAACGCCGGTGATCGTGCGCCGCGTTTTGGCGTTGGCCACCCGGACCGGTTCGCCTGCAGCCGCATCGGCGAGCGCCAGGCCTTCAGCTTCCACGCGCACAGCGCCCTGGTGGAACACCAACGTCACAGGCGTGTTGCGTTGTACGATCAGGGGCGGGCCCACGGCACGGCGCAGGACGACCCGCCCTGGCGACAAGTCACGCCGCGCCTGCAACCCGACGAGCGCCTCAACCGACAAGATCGCATCGCGCGGCGCGCGCCCGATGGAGGCGTCGACAAAGTCGCCGGCCGACAAGATTTCACCGGCGCCGATCAGCCGGTTGGGCGTCGGCGCCAAGGTCTCCGACTGGGTCCAGCCGGCCGGGGCCAAAACCAGCACAAGGCCAAGCACCCACATCATCGCCATCGATCGGGCCATCACGCCTACCTCAGATTGGATACGGTTTGCGCCATCTGATCGCCGGCCTCGATCACGCGCGCATTCATCTCATAGGCGCGCTGGGCCGTGATCAGATCGGTGATCTCAGCGACCACGTCGACATTGGACGACTCCAGATAACCCTGCCGGATCAAACCAAAGCCATTGTCGCCCGGCAGGCCGAGGCGCGCCTCGCCCGAAGCTGGCGTTTGCCGATAGAGATTGTCGCCCATGGCGAACAAACCCGCCTCATTGACGAACGTCACCAGGCTTAACCGGCCCTGCAGCGTTGGTTCGTTTTCCCCTTCAAGAAAGGCGAACACCTCACCGGATCGGTTGATTTCAACATCGCTCGCGCCCGGCGGAATGATCACCCCAGGATCAACCTCAAAGCCATCGGCGGTCACCATCTGGCCCTCTGGGGAGAGCTGAAAATTGCCCGCACGCGCATAGGCAAGGTCGCTGTTGGGCAGCCGCACCACAAAGTATCCCGGCCCATCAATGGCAAGGTCAAACGGATTGTCGGTGGGTTTGAGCGCGCCTTGCTCGCTGACCCGGGCAATGGCGGTTGGTTTCACCCCAAGACCCACCTGCACGCCAACGGGCACAATGGTGCCGGCCGAGGAGGAAAAGGCCCCCTGACGCTCTTGGGTTTGGTAGAGCAAATCGGAAAACTCCGCCCGTGAGCGCTTGTAACCAGAGGTGTTCACATTGGAGATGTTGTTGGCGATCACTTGCACATTTAATTGTTGGGCGCGCATGCCAGTTGCGGCGATTTTCAAGATTTCCATGCCAGGTTCCTTCTGCAGACCCACTCGACAAGCGCCAGGCGCTAAAGAGCGCGGCCGAGCTTCTCGATGGCGTTGCGCTTAAGATTGTGGGTGTCGACCGACGAGCGCGCGGCGGTCTCATAGGCGCGGCTGGCTTCAATCAGCCGCGTAATCTCCAGCACCGGATCGACATTCGAGCGCTCAAGCGCCCCCTGCACGACCTTGACCTCCACCGCTTGGTCGCCGGGCCGGTTATCGGCGGAGCGATAAAGACCGCCGGCTTCGCGCAACAAGCGTTGGTCGTCGCCAAATTGTACCAGGCCCAAGCGACCAAGGCTCGCGCCATTGACGCTCAACTCACCGTCCCCGCCGATCGACAAGGCGACGGCCGTGTCATCCAACACGATCGGCGCGCCTTGGGCGTCAAGCACTTCGTGCCCATCTAAAGTGACCAGCTGACCCTCATCACTGAGGTGGAACCGCCCATCGCGCGTGAACCGCAAGCCATCTTGGGTCTCGACGGTGAACCAGCCATCCCCATCAAGCGCGACATCCAACGTTCGGTTTGTCACCTCCACAGGGCCGGGGCGTTCTTCCAGATAGCTGGCCCGATCCACAACAAACGCGACCCGCTGGCGATCACCAGCCTTTTGCAACGCCTGATCAAACAGCATGCGCTCGGCGCGAAATCCGGTGGTGGACACGTTCGCCAGGTTATGGGCGATCAACGAAAGCTCGCGCTTGAGCGCGTCTTGACGTGACAGACTGACAGGAATGGTGACGTCCACGAAGGCGACTCCCTGGGTTTCATCGCCCACGCTGCGCCCCGCGGTTTAAGCGCACGCCAAGGGGACAAATTGAAGCAAATCCCAACCTTGGTGCGGGATTAAGCCCCCCTTTGCATGCTCACCCTATGGCACGCTTCACGATCACCGCCCGCCTTGTCGTGGCCCTGTTCTCCGCAGCGCTAGCGACCCAAACGGCCAACGCCCAACAGCGCACGAGCTTCATTGCCGAACGCGGAGATCGCCTGGCCGCCCTCGCCAACGCGGCCTACGCAACCCAAGAAGAATCCGCCGCATTGGCCTTGGCGCAATGGTACTGGGATCATGGCCTCCTGCCCGAAGCCGCCGGCGCCTTAGCCGCCACGCCCGCCGGCGCGCGCCACCAACTCACGCCGATCATCGCCGTCGCACGCGGGCTCGCGCCGCCCCACACATTGACGAACGCCGCGCAAACCGACCCGCTCGCAGCCTTTGTGCAAGCCGGCCGCACGCTCGAACAGAACCTTAATGCGCGCGTTGATCCCAACCTTGTGGCGCGCGCCCGCCAAGCCCTGAACGAGGCGCCCTCCAATTTGACGGCCCGCTTTGCACCCGCATTGACCCACGTGGCGATCAAGCACGACACCATCGCCCTCGCCTCAGCCTTTATGCAGGCTGCGGCGACCAGCGGCGATCCTGGCGCGGCCGCCTTCGCCAAAGGACGCCTGGCCGAGCGCAACGGCGATTTGCAGGCCGCCCGCGGCCACTACGCTGACGCCACCCCCCATCGCGGGCCGTGGTCAGCCGAGGCACGGCTGCGCACCGCCGCCTTGGATTGGGCCGCTGGCGACGCCACGCCCTCCCAGACCGCGGCTCGCTTGCGCACCCTGGTGGTGGATTGGAACGACGCTGCATTCGTTCCGCGCGCCCTGCTCGCGCTGGCGCGCGCGGAGAGCTATGCCGGCAGTCCTGATCGCGCCGCCGACGCCCTGGCGCTGGTGGTGGAGCGTCATGCCGAGGGGCCCCACGCCATCAACGCTGAACGCGCCGCGATGCGCCTTGACGCTCTGTTCGCCCACATCTTTGTCGACAACCGCTTTGCTGAATGGGGCCCAGCAGCGCGCCTGGAGCTTTACGCCCGCACGCGGCGCTACGCCGCCACGCCCATCGGACAAGCCCCGGCTGACCTCGCCCATCTCGACGCCTTACTGGCGGCAGGGCTTGCTGAAGAGGTGATCACCCTCACCAGCATCGAGCACGGCTGGGCGCCGGCCCCGACCCACCCAGCCTTCGCCCGACGCCTGCGCGCCCAGCTGCTGCTGCGCGGCGCCCGAGCGCCCACACTGATCGCTGAGGCGACACCGCCCGCCCCACCTGCGCCCGCAGCCCGTTTCGCGCGCGCCTCCGCCGCCCAGGCCGCCCAAGCGCTGAGTGAATCGCGCGCCGGTGAACGCGCCGAAGCCGCCGCGGCCCGGGCGCTCACGCTGCCCCGATTGATCTCTCACACCATGCGCGGAGCCACGCCATGACCCTCGTCATCGGCCTCGTCATTGTCATCGCAAGCGTTGCGGGCGGGTATTCCGCGCTCGGCGGGCATTTGAGCGTTCTCTGGCAACCCTATGAGATCGTGATCATTTGCGGAGCGGCGTTTGGGGCCTTCATCATCGCCAACCCGACCAAAGTGATCGCCAGCGTTGGCCGGGAGATCGCCCGCATCGCCTCGGGCGCGCGCACCACCCGAGCTGACCATATGGCCACGCTGTCGCTGCTGTTCACGCTCATGCGCCGCATCAAATCCAAGGGGGTCGCAAGCGTCGAAAACGACATTGAACACCCTCACAAAAGTGAACTCTTCCGCGCCCACCCACGGGCCCTGCGCCAAAACCGCGTCATCGAATACCTCACCGACTATGTCCGCTTGATCGCGCTTGGTTCGGAGCGTCCCCACGAGCTGGAGGCGTTGATGGACGAGGAGATTGACACCCTCGCCAAGCAAAAGCGTCGAACCATCAAGGCCGTGGAAGGCATGGCGGACACCTTGCCAGCGCTGGGCATCGTCGCCGCCATTCTCGGCGTGATCAAAGCCATGGGCTACATCAACCAGAGCCCTGAAGTGCTCGGCCAAATGATCGCCGGCGCTTTGGTGGGCACTTTTCTCGGCGTGATCCTGGCCTATTGTTTGGTCACCCCACTCGCCGCCGCCATGCGCCAACGCGCCGACGCGGACTTGGCCGCGTTCAACAGCGTGCGCGCGGGCCTCATCGCGTTCCTCAACGGAGCGCCCCCGCAAATCGCCGTCGAATTTGCCCGCAAAGTGCTGTTTGACGAAGTCCAACCCACCTTCGATGAGCTTGAAGCCGCCACCCGCCCTGCGCCGGCCAGCACAACGACGCTCAAGGACGCAGCCTAGCCGTGCTGCGCGCCGCCAACACCGCCCCCCCGCCGCCCAAGGTGAAGTCGCGTCGCGCCCAGCCCGCGCTCGATGATGACGCGCACGCCGGCAATTGGAAAATCGTCTACGCCGACTTCGCCACGGCCATGATGGCGTTTTTCCTTCTGTTATGGGTGGGATCGATCGCCACCGATGAGCAGCGCGACATGTTGGCCGACTACTTCAACCCGGTTGCCGTTTCGCGCGGCAATTCGGGCGCGGACGGGGCGCTTTCCGGCCGCTCGGTGGACACCATTGGCGCGATGACCTCGCCGGCCGCACGGGGTGAAACCGCATTTCCCGTCGCCTCCCCGCCAACCCTCGCCGCAATGAACGAAGCTGACGCGCCGGCGCCCGACAGCCCACGCCCGGGCGCTGCGCCAGACGACGCAGCCGTGTTCGCCCGCCTGGAAGCGGAGCTGCGTGTGGTCTTGCTTGAGACCGGCGGCCGCGAACTGCTCGACGGGATCGCGTTTCGCCGCACCAAAGATGGCTTGCTGATCGATCTGCTCGACCGGCCCGACAAGCCGCTGTTTGAGCCTGGAGGGGCGCAACTGAGCGACAGCGCCCTTCCGCTCATCGCCGCAGCAGCCAACGCGCTGGCGCGCGCGCCCAACGAACTGCGCCTGACAGGTCACACCGACGCCCGCCCCTTCGCCAATCCTGGCTATGACAACATGGATTTGTCGGCCGACCGCGCCCGCGCCGCGCGCCGCGCGTTGTTAACCGCCGGGTTGGCGACGGACCGCATCGTGCGCATCGAAGGCGCAGGCGAAGTGTCCGCCCTGAGCGCGGCCGAACCTGACGCCTCGACCCATCGGCGGATCACATTGGCGGTGTTGCGTCGTCCCGCCCGCAGCCTGGGTCTCATCGACGCCGAGTGATCAGCGCCCTCCCTCTAGCGCGGCTGGCCTGTCCATGAGGCGGCGATCACAACATCGGCTTCATCAAGCCCCGGCGCACCGAAGGGCTTGGGCGGGCCCAAGCCCACATCGACGCGGGCCGCGATCGCACTCTGCGTCCAGGCTTGCAGCCGCTGCACAGCGATCTTTTTTGTTGGGCACGCTTCGCCCGTCAGCGCCTCGACCACCGCGCGCCATTCACGCGCTGTGTACCCCTCCGCCGCCATCTCGACGCAAAGCGCAGCGTAGCCCTCCTCGTCAGGGCGCGCATCGCGAAACTGATCCGCCATGCCGGTAATCCGCGCCGCGCGCGCCGCCGTTTCACGTTCACGCTCCAGGCGGCGCCAGTCAGCTTCGGCCCGTTCGCTGTTGAGCGCCGCGGCAACCGTCGAGGCGGTATGCCCCAGCAGGGCGTTGGGCGCCCGACCAAAGGCTTCGCCAAGCGCCGACAAGCCCTCCCGCGTCGCTTTGCGCGCACCCATCAACCCGGCCATGTCAGTCAGCTGTTCAACATCAACCACCGCTTCGGCGTGGCTAGGCCGCCCCCGCGGAAGGCCCAAAGGATCAAGCATGGTCACCCGCTTAGCCAGCGCGGCCAAGGTGATGTCCGGCGCTTCCTTGAAGATTGGCTTGAGCGCCAACAACGCCGGGCGCACACGCAACCAATCGTGATGCAGTTTCAAAAGTTGGCTCAGTTCACCGGACTTCATATCGTCGCCGTGTGTTGACGCAGACACCAAGTGTTCTTGTGTTTTCAATGGGCATGCAAGTGACAATCCAAGTGCGCCTTGGATCTCTCAGCCGATTCCGACCAAAGCGAGGCGCCCAGCCCCCGGGCCAACCAACCCATCCACATTTTTGACGCCAAATCTCCGGCGGTGACGCCCGCCACCGCAGCAAACCGATGGTCATGGCGGGGGAATAAGGCTAGCCCACCTGCATGACTGAGATTCTCACGCCTGCAAATGACGGCGGAGGCGGCGGCGACCGCATCGTCGACGAACCGGCCAGCCGCGCGCTTTCCAGTCGGTTTCTGGCCTATGCGCTGTCGACCATCACATCGCGGGCGCTTCCCGATGTGCGCGACGGTCTCAAGCCCGTGCAGCGCCGGATTTTGTACGCCATGCGCGCGCTGAAATTGGATCCAACAGCCGGCTTCAAAAAATGCGGGA
This sequence comes from uncultured Caulobacterales bacterium, assembly GCA_964483775.1. Classification (GTDB taxonomy): domain Bacteria; phylum Pseudomonadota; class Alphaproteobacteria; order Caulobacterales; family Maricaulaceae; genus CAZADA01. Next base: position 7,942 of record CAZADA010000010.1, on the reverse strand, counting down.
AGATTGTCGGCGATGTCATGGGCAACTTCCACCCCCATGGCGACCAAGCGATCTACGACGCCCTGGTGCGCATGGCCCAGGATTTCGCGGTGCGCGCGCCGCTTGTGGAGCCCCAAGGCAATTTCGGCAACCAAGACGGCGATCCGCCTGCCGCTTATCGCTACACAGAAGCCCGCCTCACCCGCGCAGCCGAGGCGTTGCTCGAAGGCCTCGATCAAGGCGCGGTGGATTTTCGCCTCACCTACAACGAAGAAGACGAAGAGCCCGTGGTGCTCGCGGCCGCCTTTCCCAACCTGTTGGTCAATGGCGCCACGGGCATTGCCGTGGGCATGGCGACCAACATTCCGCCCCACAATCCGGTTGAGATGATCGACGCCGCACGCGCGCTGATCACCGATCCCACAGCCGAACTCGACGCGTTGCTCGCCCTGGCGCCCGGACCGGACCTGCCGACCGGCGGGGTGATCATCGAGGACAAAACCGCCATCCGCGACGCCTACGCCACGGGGCGCGGCGGCATTCGGGTGCGCGCGCGCTGGGAGAAGGAAGACACCGGTCGCGGCACCTGGATCTCAGTGATCACTGAGATCCCCTACCAGGTGCAAAAATCCAAACTCGTGGAGCGCATCGCCGCGCTGATGGAAGCCAAGAAGATCCCCTTGGTCGGCGATGTGCGCGATGAAAGCGCCGAGGACGTCCGCCTCGTCATTGAGCCGCGCTCGCGCACCGTCGACGCCGACATGATGATGGAAGCGCTCTTCCGCCAATGCGATCTGGAAGTGCGCTTCTCGCTCAACCTCAACGTCTTGGACGCTGACGGCGCGCCGCGGGTGATGACCCTGCCTGAGGTGCTGCGCGCCTTTCTCGACCACAAGCGCGAGACGCTGCAACGCCGGTCGCGCTGGCGCCTGGACAAGATCGCCGCCCGCCTCGACATCCTCGCCGGCTTGTTGGTCGCTTACCTCAACATCGACGAGGTCATCCGCATTATCCGCGAAGAAGACGAACCAAAGCCCGTCATGATGGCGCGTTTTGGCCTCAACGACACACAAACCGAGGCCGTGCTCAACATGCGCCTGCGCTCACTGCGCAAGCTCGAAGAGATGGAGATCAAGGCCGAAGAAACCAAGCTGAAGGATGAGCAGCGCGACCTGCAAGACCTCTTGAAGAGCGACAAACGCCAATGGTCGCGAGTGGATGAAGAGCTCGGCGCCATCCGCGCCGCCTTCGCCAAAGACCCCACCTTGGGGCCCGGCCGCACCGGTGTCGCCCAAGCGCGCGCCCGCGCGCCGGAGGTGAGCGCTGAGGCCTTTGTCGCGCGCGAGGACATCACGGTGGTGCTGTCCAAACTCGGCTGGATCCGGGCCGCCAAAGGCCACCTCAGCGATGTGTCAGACCTCAAATTCAAAGAAGGCGACGAGGCCGCGTTCGCTGTCCATACCAACACGGTCGCCAAGCTTCTTTTGTTCGCCAGCGACGGTCGCGTGTACACGCTGGCGTGCAATGGGCTGCCCGGAGGGCGCGGCGCCGGCGAGCCTCTGCGCTTACACGTCGACATGGGCGAAGGCGCCCACACCGTGGCCATGCTCCGACTGGAGGACAAAGCCAAAGTCATCCTGGCCAGCGCGTCCGGCCGGGGGTTCATCGCCTCCTTAGGCGACCTCGCAGCGCAAAAGCGCGCGGGCCGCCATGTCATGACACTGGATGCCGGCGAGGAAGTCACCGCCGTAGCGCCTTTCGCGGGCGATCACATCGCCGTCGTGGGCGCCAACCGCAAGCTGCTTGTGTTCCCGGCGAGCGAAGTGCCCGAGATGGCCCGCGGCAAGGGCGTGCGCCTGCAGACCTATCGCGGGCGCGGTCTTGACCTGCTGACCTTGGTTGATGTGATGAGTTTCAGCGCCGAGGAGGGCTTTGCCTGGCGCGACGCGTCCGGCCGGCGGATGGCTTTGGAGACATGGCGCGACTGGCTGGGCAAACGCGCCGGTGCGGGCAAGCCCGTTCCCAAGGGTTTTCCCAAGTCCGGACGTTTCGGCTAAGGCCCGCACATCGCGTTGACAGGGGCGGCGTTTGGGTGTTCGGTCCGCACATGCGTTCTGCCTTGCCAGCTCTGCAAATCGCGCTGTTTGTGATCAGCAGCGTGTTTTTGTTTCTCGGCCTCACCCAGCCGATCATCGCCATCACGGTCGGCATTGACGACGTCGTTCGCGACCTGCTGCGCCAGCAGCCCCTGTTTGGCTTGGCCATCCAAGAACGCGGCCTGGATGTGAAGACGGTGCTCGATATTCTGCCGGCCTCCAGCGCCACTGAACAGTCGATCCTATCCTCCATTGGCGAGCTGTATCGGCTCGACTCCCACCTGGCAGCGACGATCATCTTGCTGTTTTCGGTGATCACGCCGATCGTCAAACAGCTCGTCGTGCTGGTTCGCATTGTCCTGCCGCAGAGCGCGCCCGATTGGCTGTTGCGCGCCACGCAAACGATCCACAAATGGGCGATGGTCGACGTGTTTGTCCTGGCCGTGGCCGTCGTGGCCGTATCGTCGGCGCGCGCATGGACCGCAGAACTCCAGGTTGGGTTTTACTGGTTCATCGCCTACTTCTTCACCGCCGCAGCAATGATGGTGGTGTTCCGCCGGCCAAACGCTCCCGCAGCGCCCGGGAACGCGCCCGGCCCCGCGCCCGTTCACGTCCAAGCGTGAGGCCAGCCATGTTGTCTCGCATCGCGCCCCTATTCGCCGTCGCGCTCGCCCTCACGGCCACCGCTTGCATCGACACTGGGCCCGCACCCGAAGACGCCGCCATTGTGACGCTCACCGGCGAGCAAGCGATCGAAATTCTCGGGCTACAAGGCGTGCCCGGCCTTGAGATCAGCGATGTCGTGTCCGACGAAAACGGAGCCTCCATCGCCCATGTGCGCTACTCCGATGGTCAAGGGTTTTCGGTGACCGCCTCGGATGTGCGCATTGCCATTGAAGCCAGCGAGGATCTGGTCTTTTCCATCCCCGCCATGACGCTCGGCGAACTGCGCTACGCCAACCCCGGCACAGGACAAGCCATCACTGCGCGCAGTGTGGCCTTTGACAATCCCGACACGGCCTTCTTTGACACCTTCGTCTCGGCCATGGCGCAAACCGGCGACACGCCGATCACGCTGAACGATCTCGCCTTTGAGCGTTTGACCATCAACGATGTCACCGTCAGCAATGACGACGAGCCGCCCATGGCCGTTGTCTCCGGTGTCGCGCTTGGGGTGAACCGCGACGAAGCGGGCGTTTATGCGGGCCTGGACTTTGCCGCCAACGCTGCGTTTGTCCTGCCAAGCGATGATCCCGACAACATGCTCCGCCGGGCGCTCGCCCACAACGCCGGCGTCGAAACCGCCGCAGAGATCCCGCTCACCGTCAATCTGGCCTTGGCCTTACAGAGCTCATTCGATGCGGCCACCAACACCGACCACATTCACCGCTTCGACGCCCGCGCCGATACCTTGTTCGCCATGCAGGGCTCCATCACCGTCAGCGGCTTTTCCGCACTGTTGTCGAACCTGCTCGCGGGACAGGGCGTCAATCCAGGAGCGCTCACCTTCACCCAGCTCGCCATCTCGCTGCAGGACTTGGGACTGTTCGACTACCTGTTCAGCGACGCCAATCCCGACAACGATTTTGCACCGGCTTTCGGTTTGTTTGTGCTGCTGATTTCGCGCGATGAGGACCCCCAGCGCGCTTCGGAAGAAGTCGCCGCGTTCGCCGAAGCCCCTGGATCCTTCGAGCTGACGCTCACCACCCCCGAGCCCATCGCCTTCCAAGATTTCGACGATGATCGCCTACAGCGCACCCTGTTGTTGATCAATGAACAGGGCGACGCCTCGATCACGCTGTCTGCGCGCGACTAAGCCAGTTCGGTCCAGCCCTGGCGGGTCAACGCTTCAAGGGGGCGGAATTTGGACTTGTAATCCATCTTCACGCTGCCTTCGACCCAATAGCCAAGATAAACATAGTTCAGCCCGTCCTCTTGCGCCCTCGCGATCTGATCCAGGACCATATATGCGCCAAGGCTATCTTTTGACAAATCTGGATCGAAGAACGAATACACAAGAGAATACCCGTCCGGCAACACATCCACGATCATGGCGGCAAGCAACTCGCCAACCCCATCGGCGCGGTACTCAATGATCTGCGAGGTCACAGGCGTGTCGCCGGCCATCAGTGCGTATTCAACAAAGTCCATGCCCGCCATCCCGCCGTCTTCATGGCGCTCACGCAGGTACCGATCGAGCAAGGCGAACTGCTCCTGGGTCCCGTTGGGGCCACGCACATGGCGCACAAGATGGGCGTTGCGTTTGAGCACACGCTTCTGGCTGCGACTGGGCGCAAACCGCGCGGCCCGCGTGCGCACCGACACGCACGCGTTACAGGCCTCACACGCTGGACGATAGATGATGTTCTGACTGCGCCGAAACCCGACATGCGTGAGCGCGCCATACACCGCGTCGCCGTCCCGCTCGTCCAGATGAGCGAACACCTTACGCTCCTCGCGCCCCGGTAAGTAAGGGCACGGGGCCGGCGCAGTGAGGTAAAAGTTCACATCGCGGCTCTTGACGTGTTTGGTCATGCAATCCAGGCCTGAGCAACAGTCTACCGCACCATCATGAACGTGCGTTGGCCAAAAACACCACCCCCGCCCGTCCGTTAGACGCATCCCGGCCGGCCATCCCGCTAAAGCTCGAAGTCCGGCGGGGCCACGGGCGCTTCGCGCAAGATGACGATCGACACCCGCCGGTTACCGGGCAAAAATGGATCGTCGGGAAACAGGGGTTCCGAAGCGCCCTTGCCGGCGACCTGATAAATGCGGTCATCGCGCAAACCCACCGCTTGAATGATCCGCCGCGCCGACTGCGCCCGGTCCGCCGACAGATCCCAGTTGGAATACGTCACATCATAGCTCGGCGAGGGATCGGTATGGCCTGCAATGGTGACCCGGTTTGGCAATGGCTCGACCACATCAGCGACCGCTCGCAGCAATGTGCGCGCCCGCGCCAAAGGCTCGGCTGAGCCTGGCGCAAACATGGGCCGGCCTTCCTGATCGATCAGCTGGATGCGCAACCCTTCCGGCGTCATCTCAATGATCACGTGCTTGGAGAGTTCAGCAAGCTCAGGCAGGTCCTGCAGCGCCTGGCGCAGGCTCATTTCCGCCGTGCGCAGCTCCATATCGTCGCGTCGCGCCATGGCGGCTTGTTCAGCCGCCTCCAGATCGTCGTTGGACGGCTGGCCCGCCAGCTGAAAGTCGAATCGCGCGCGGATTTCGGTTTCGATCCGCTCAGGGCTCGGCGCGCGCTCCGAGAGCCGGTTCACCACCGACGACGTCCCACGGTCCCGCACCCCATCTTCACCAAGCGCGTTGCCGGCCAGGATGCCGCCCGAACCCGAAGTTGTGGGACTCACGCTGGCCGGCGCAAAATAATCAGCAATCCCACGCTTTTGCTCTGGCGAAGTTGTGTTGATGAGCCACATCAGGAGAAAGAACGCCATCATGGCGGTCACGAAATCAGCATACGCAACCTTCCACGCGCCGCCATGGTGACCACCACCACCGCCGCCTTTTTTGACCTTCTTGATGATGACAGGGGCGTCACCGCCAGCCATGGACCTCTCCTTGCGATCGATCAGAGTGAGCCAAATCTGAGTTAAGGTCGCGTGTGACTGAAGGATCGAATATGACCGATCAAACCTCCGAGCTCACCGATCAACGCGCATATCGCGACGCCCTGGGCGCGTTCGCAACCGGCGTGACGATCATCTCGGTCATCCATCAGGGGCGCGGCGTTGCGATTACGGCCAACTCCTTCACCTCCCTGTCCCTGGATCCGCCCTTGGTGTTGTGGTGTCTGGACGCCGCCAGCGAGCGCGCCCCCGCCTTCGCCGCCCAGCAGACCTTCGCCGTCAGCGTGTTGTGCGCCGAGGATGAAGCGGTTGCCCGCCGGTTCGCCGACGACGCCACTTTCGCACCGGACGATCGGCTCTTTGAACGCGCGCCCAATGGCGCGCCGTGGCTGGCGCGCGCCGTGGCGCGTTTTGCCTGCCGGCCCTACGCCTCCCATCCAGGCGGCGACCATGTCATTCATGTCGGCGAGGTCGAGGCCTTCGACCAGCCTTCGTCCGGCCAACCGGCCCTCACCTATTTTCGTGGCGGCTACGGCGATATCGGCTAAGTCGACGTCAAGGAATGAGCGACAGCACGTTCACGCCCGGCGGCGCGTTTTCGATCACCCATTCCGACAACGAGGACCCGGCCGGGCGAACCGGCTGGGGCCAATCCAAGCGCAACTCGACAAGCTCGCCAGCCGCCCACGTCGGCAGCATGTCGGCGGCGTGGGGCGAAGCGGGGTGTCCCGACTGACCAGGCGCAAGCGCAATATGAGCCGCCCCCGCGTCACACAAGTCAGCGACAAACCGAGCCGTTGTCCCCGACATGGCGGGATAACCGTCCTCACCGGCCGTGCGCACCACTTGGCGAACGGTGTCGATCCCGCCAGTCACGGCAACGCTCTGGTGCAACCGGTCGCGCAGAAAACGCGTCTGGCCAAACACCATGTGATCAAAGCGAGCGTGGTCAGCTTCGCGCCACCGCCACGTGTCAAAATCGACGCCAAACCCGTCGAGCAGCGCCTCGCCCGCCTGATCAAACGCCGCGCCCGAGATGTCAGGGCATGTCTCCGCGACGTCGGTCGTCACATCGTCACACCAAACCGCCTGGGAGCCAGCCAGCACGCGCTCCAAAAACGCCAGTCTCGGCTGGCGCACGCGGGCGAACGCATCCTCGCCCAATTCATCTCGCCACACCAAGCCGGGCAAAGCATCCAGCCACAAGGCGAACGCAACCGCATGGACCCCGCCCGACAGCGAACCATCCCAGGTCAGCAATTCGTCCTTCAGCGCCTGACCAAGCTCAGTCGCCGGCGCAGCGGCGACCATCACCGGCGCCATACGCTGCGCGAATTCTGAGGTCACATCGCTGTGCAACGTCTGCAATGATCGCGTGCTGTGCAGCCGCGAGCGCGCCAATCGCGCCTGAATGCGCGCCGACCGATACGAAGCCGCGCCCGTGCTCGCGGCGAGCGCAATCCCATCGCCCGGCGCGCTGGTCAAAACCGCGTTGGCGGGATCGCCATCGCCGAGCCAGGTCCCATCAGCGCTGCGCTCAGGCAAACGGCCCAGCTCGAGCACCGCGATTTGATCGCCCTCAAACCCGCCATCGCTGCGCCCGGACACCGGATCGCAGCTGGCCAGCCCGCGTTCGGCGTACACAAGATGGGCCGCCGGCGCGACAAACCCGCCAGCAGCCTCGCGCGCCGCATCGATCCCCGCCCCGCTCTGCAAGCCATAGAGCACGCCAAACGGCTCCAAATCGTCATCATCCAGCGTTGTGCGCATCACCGCCACAAAGCCGTCCGGCGCATCAGGCGCATCGTCGAAGCCAGCAACAACAGGCCCGAGCGCCGTCGCGCGCGGCGTTACGCGGTCGCCAAGCCAAAACCGCACCCCGATGCGTTCGTCCTCAAACGCGCGCGCCTCGCCCTCGGGCGCAACGATCAGATCCATCGTATCCGCCCCGTTTGGCGCCAGCGCCCAGGCTGTGCGTTCGGTGCGCGCTTGGATCAAAAACGGCAGACCCGGCGCACCGACACCCGCCGCCGAACCCGAAGGCAAGGCGAGGCGCGCCGCGTACCAAAGTCCGGGCGACGCAAAGCTCCCATCAAGCCCGCCGCCGATCATCGGCCGGCGCGCATCAGTCCGCTCGCCGCTCAACGCCCAAGCATAACCGCCCGTTGCGCCGTCAACGATCAGGGCGACGCCGCTCGGGCAGCACCCTCGGCATCCGCTGACACCGCCACAAGCTGCAAGCCGCCGTCGCCATCGGGTTGCAACTCGATCGGTTCTGCGGAC
>CAZADA010000009.1:0-41207 GCA_964483775.1 uncultured Caulobacterales bacterium | reverse complement strand
CTCCGGAAGAAACTGTCGTTTATGACGCGAGGTCTGAAGGACCGTATAGGGCCAAGTGCGGGCGCGGGTCTCTCTGACCAAAATGTCCGCTTCTAGACTGGAATCGTTGCTAGTCGCCGATGCGCGTAAAGCGGCCCCAGTCGCTTGATACCATCGCAACAATCGCCCCGTCGTCGTCTTGAACGAACGCAAAGCGGTCGAACTCCGTCCACGGACCATCTGTGGCGGCGAAAACGCCGGGCTGAGCGGGACGCAAGGCGAGAGTTTTCGCCCCCCAGCGCGCCGCGATCGTGCCGCCGTCGAGCTCAATTCGCAGCGGCTCGACACCGCTCGCCAGGCTGTACGCGCCGACATACGCCTCCAGCTCGTCCGAGGTTGGCGACCACGCCCAACCGCCCCATTGAGGATCGGTCTCCTGCTCCGCACGACCCATTCGGCGGCGCTCCAACAATTGCGTGACGCGAACCGGATACAATTGCGAGCGCCGGTCCGCCATACCCTCTGCGGCTTCATCGTCCACGAGATACTGAAGAAACTGTACGACCGTTCGGCTTGTGAGCCATCCAGTCATGTTGTCGGAGTTGGAAAACACCGCGACGCCGACCCCGAGATCGGGCGAGAAGGCCATCATCGTGCGGGCGCCGGTATAGCCGCCGCCGTGAATGTAGAGCGTTCGCCCCTCGAAATCGCACACGTTCCAGCCGAGCGCATACCCGTGACAGGGCAGCTCGTAGGCGTTTGGTCGCGCCGGATCGAAGGAGGCCGAGATCGTATGCGCCGCCTCAAACATGTCATCGGTCAGATCGCCGGACGCAGATCCGCCGCCGCGCAGCTGCGCCTGAAGCCACAGGGCCATGTCGTTGGGTGAGGTGACGAGGCCGCCGCCCGACTGCATGATGGCATCGCTCTTGGGGCGGATCTCATGCCAGCCGTCATCCTCGCCGAGCCACTGGTGTGTCCACGCCAGCTCCTCTGCGGGGAAATCCGATGTGCGGGTCGATGTTCGTTCCAGGCCCAGCGGGGCGAAGACACCCACTTCGAGCCAGTCCCGCCACGACCGGCCGGTCTTCATTTCGAGTATCGCTGTGTAGATATTGTAGCCGAGATTGTCGTAGGCGAACCCTTCATCACGCCGGCTCGCGAACTCGCCAAGAAGGCGCGGATAGTCCGCCGGGGACAGCTCGGTGATGTACGCTTCCAGTTCGACGATGCGATCGGCCTCGATCGAAACCGTGTGGGTGATCAGATCCCGCATCGTGTAGGCGGCCGGATCGACTCCGGCGGGAAACTCGATGTCCGGCCAATGATCGGCGATCGTGCTGTCCAGACTGAGGATTTCCTCAGCATGCAGACGAGCTGCGAGCAGGCCGATATACGCTTTGGTTTGGGAGGCGACGTAAATCGGTGTGTCCGCCGTCAGGGGCGCGCCGGCGCTCGCGCGGCGGCTCCCGTCGGTCCGCACCAACAACACCTCATCAGCCGTCACCGCGACCACCGCGTATCCTGGTCCAAGATCGGGAAATCGATCCAAAAACCCGTCAAGCCGTTCGGCGGCGGCCTGTGGGGTTTGAGCGTTTGCAACCGCCGCAAAGACGGTACTCAACAGGGCGGCGCCCTTCATTATGCGTCTCATAGATGTTTCTCACGCTTGCGCGGCTGGTCGGAGCCTCGCAACACACAGTGTCGACGGCTTGAGGCGCTGTCTTGCACCCATGTAGCCTTCAGGCTGTTAAGCCGGACCAAACAAGGCGCGCAAACGCCCTGGCGTCAGCCCGATTTGGCTTTTTACCATGCGGGTGAAATGGCTCTGGTCGCCGAAGTCGGTGTTCAACGCCGCCTCAACGGGGCGGGCGCCGTCAAGGCACCGCGCTACCGCCCGTGCGAGCCGGCTGCGCGCCCGGTATACGCTCGGCGGCATGGCGAAGCACCGCATGAACGCACGAGATAGGGAGACGCGATGCACACCGCATTCGTTCGCGATGGCGGTCAGATCAAGAGGCTCGTCACCATCGCGCAGTTGCTCGCGCACGCGCCCAAGCCACGGGGGCGCCGGCCTGGGTTTGCCCGCAGGCCTCGCACCGCTTAGCGCCAAGACATCGCAGATGATCTGATCCGTCTCCGCCATCGGTCCGTCGGCGAGCGCGGCTATGGCGGGCGCAATCGCCTTTTGTTTGAGGCCGCCCTCGGCGGCCGTCCATCGCCAGTTGTCAAGCCGGGCGATCTCACTGTGCGGCGCGCTGTCGCCCGCCACGTTGACTGAAAACACAAGCGCGCCGTGCGATCCGTACACGTTGGCGTGGGCCAAGCCGGTCGGTTTGACGCCGTCGCCCGCGCCGTGGACTTCGCGTTCGACACCGCCGTGGCGCTCCAGCAAATCGCCGCACAAGAGCCAGGAGACTTGCAGATGGTGATGGGCGTGAAGGTCCTGACGCAAGCCTGGCGGATAATGCGTAAGCCACGCTTCTCCACCGGCGGCCGCCGCCAGTCGCCTGCGACGCGGTTCTGTCGAAGTGGTTATGGATCGAGCCATACCCGACACATAGCACGAGACGCGCCCACGCCGCGGTGACGTAGCGATTACGGTTTGGTCATTCGCCGGGTGCGCTCGACACCATCGCCAAGTTTGGGGGCTGGGAAGCCGTTCTCGACGCATCGCCACGCCCGAGTAGTCCGCTTGCCTGCCGGAGGCGATCATTCGCCGCCCAAGTGTGAACGGACCTTAAGGGTCAGCGCCGGCTATGTTGCTGAAAAACCACGCCGGATCGGCGTCACACGTTCCGCAAATTCACATCTTCGGCCATGTCCGGAGCCTGAGCCATCCACGGACAAACGTTGGCTTTACGCCGAACTCCGGGCGTTGGCGGCGATCCGTTCATCCGACCGATTTATGGCCCTTCTCTGCGGTTCGAACGCTCTGCTCCGAATGTCGACTTTCTGCTGGTTTCACGCCTGAATCGCGTGTGGCCTTTAGCTCAGGCCAACCAGAAGCTGAGCTGCACTCAAAATGTGCGGCCGAAGTGCAGAAAGACCGCTGTATCGCCAAACTCGCTGGCGCCCACACCGAGATAGAACGGGCCAATAGGCGTGTCGCCGCCGAAATAGAGTGAACCGGAAACGCCCTGGTTCTCCTGGCGTCCGACAAGTGCTTCGAGGTTGAAGTCACGGTCTTCGAAAAGGTCGAAACTGATGTCGGCGTATTCGATTGTGCCGCCGACATAAATCGGAAAATTGAGGATCCCGTCCGAGCCCGACAATCGTCGGAACACATCGGCGGTGACGAGGATATACTCATCGGTCGGGATCGAATCCTCAGCGAACGCCGAAACGCGGCGGAAACCGCCCAGATTGAGTATCTGGATCGGCACCTCGCTGTCATCCTCAATTGCCTCTGTCTCAAAGCGCAGATTGAAGCCAAGCGGACCGAATGTCCCCGCGGTGGCGGCGTACAAATTGTATCTGCGGGATTCTTCGTCTGTATCGAGGTCGTAGACGAGTTCCGCTGACGTGAGGACACTCATACCCGACGTCGGCCAGGTGGTTCGATTGAGGGTGTCGACGCCCAAATAGACCGCCCCGCCGCCAATCTCGTAGGATCGACCAGGAAGAAGATCTGGGAGCGCAGTGACGACCGGATCGATATCGCCGGCCGCCACAACCCCTTCGATCATGGCCACCCCCCAATCGCCGAGTTCGCGGCCAAGGCGAAGACGCCCATCAACGCGCTGCTCATAGAATTCTCCCAAGCGTTCATCGCCGAGATCAAATAGGAACTCTTCCCCGCGATAGCTGATCAACGGACTGATGAAGAAGCGGCCTTCCGCCCCGAATGGGTGATCGTATTGCAGAGCGACGCCGAGATCTGTGCCGAGCTCCAACGAAAGGCTTGCCTCGCCACCACGACTGCCGATCGGACGGCGAGAGATCCGGGTCAGGAGCCCATACTGGGCATCACCGTCAAAGGTGGTCGAAGCGCGCAAACCGGCTTGGAGAAGGTTTTTGCCGATGGAACGCGGCTCTAGCCGAAGATACTGTCCGTCAAGCGATCGCGATAGGTCCACATCGCCAAATGCTCCAAATGAGGAGAGGCTGCGCAGGCGGCGTTCAACGTTCGCCCGGTCGTCAAGTTCAGCGTTATCCAGATCCAGACGGCGGACGATGAGCTCGTCATCAATATCTGAACGGTTGGCGACGGTGAGTGGGCCCAGGGCGTCCGGGATGTCTGAGGGATCAATGAACCGGTCGCGTGCTGGCGCCGCCCGCCGAGCGATGTCCTCTAGCCGTGTGCGGAACTTTTCCGCTTCAGCGCGACCAGCCTCCACTCCTTGATCGATGAGGTTGAAACTCGAGGATGAGAGTCCCGTCAGGTCCGGGGTGATAAGCAGGTCCTCTTCGCCGAGCCTTGCAATGTCCTCCTGACGGTTTCGATAGACGGTGATTTCAATCAGCTGACTTGTCGTGGTGGTGACAGAAGGACTCCCTTCCACCCGGGCGGGCTCGAACGTTGTGTCCACGGCGATAATGATGTCGGCGCCCATTTCCTTCGCAAATTCGACCGGAAGCTGCGCAGCCATGCCACCGTCAACATAGAGCTCAGCATCAATTTCGCGCGGCGCGAAGACGCCCGGAACGGCCATACTGGCGAGTATCGTCTGAACAAGGTCGCCATCCTCGAATGCCATTGCTTCGCCGGTCGAGAGGTTCATGGCGACGGCGCGGAACGGTACGCGGAGGTCCTCTGTGAAATCGCTTTCGTTCGGCACATGCTGCAAGATGTTGCGAAATGCCGCTTGCAATCCACCCATGCTTGAAAGCCCGCCGGGCAGCTTCACGCCATCTGGACCTACTCCGGCGAAGTAATCGCTGAAGTAAGCATCGTAACCCTCTTTTTGGCGGAAGCTTTGATCGTTTCGTGTCACCTGGCCCCGGAAAATCTCTCCCCAGGGGCGGTCGCGATAGATGTCGGCGATTTCCTCAGGGCTGTAGCCGGAGACATACATGGCGCCGGTGACGCTGCCCATGCTGGTCCCAAGCACGCAGTGGACCGGCACACCCACGTCTTCCATGACCTGCATCACGCCCACTTGGGTCGCGGTCAGTGCGCCGCCGCCGCTAAGTACGAGCGCCACATCGGGGCCGTCCGCGTCGTCAAAATCGCAAGCGGAGGCCGCTTGAGAACCGAGTGAGAGACCTAGTAAAACCAATGCTGCGTTTAACGTGTATCTCACAACAATGTCCCCCGGATACCAACGCACTATGCAGCGAATTTCATTGTAGTAATAATGATCGCAGTTTATTTTTTGCAAGCGCCAAATCGAAAGTCGCTGCGACGACGCTCCTTTCAACGCTTGACGTCCCGGTCCGCTTGTCTTGCTCAGCGGTGCTGGAGCGTCCCGGCGGCATGCTGGGGGTGAGCGAACGGCCGTTCAGCGCGATTTGACCCATGGAGTTTGCGTTGACGACTGCAGAAGCGTTTGGCTCTGGCTGAGTTCGAGGGACGGTGGCCGAAGGCCGCGACAGCCCGAAGAACGGATCGTGCATACGGCTTCGGCCAGAGCGCCGGGTTCACGCCTGGGCCCTTGTCCTTGGTCTGTGGCGTGAACTCGCCGCGCTCGACCTTGGACAGGTAGGTCGGGCTTACCCCGATCTCCTTGGTCGACTGGCGCAAGCCGATCGTCCTCACTATGCGCTTCCAGCGCACGAATGTACCGAACTTTGGACCCCACATCACAGCGCCTCGACGCAAAAGCGTTTTCCAGAGTCACCGGGTGTTCCGCGATGTTGTCCACGTTATGTCATTGATTTTAATGGGGGCGGATAGGATTTGCAGTCCTCTGCGTAACCCCTTCGCCACGGCGCCAAGCCTAAGCGAGCGCAGAGCCATACTGTCCCCGCTCGCCGGCTGCACGCGCCTTAGCGACGCCGCAGGTAGGCCAGGTAGATTGACGCCACTGTCCCAAAGATCGACATGAAAATCGGCGCCCATTCTTCGGCGTCCGGACCAAACACGCGCTGGGCCAGCGCGATGGCGATGCTGGGATCTTTGTTGGCTTCGAAATGGATCGACAATCGCTCCACGGCCGCTTCGGTGAGCTGCTGGCAGTCGACGTTGTCCCCAAAGATCCGCCCGTTGTTGGCCTGAACGTCGGCGACGATTTCGCCCAAGGCGTCTTGACCCAGTCCGCGCAGGCGGTCTTCGAGGGTTTGTTCCGATTGGCTGTCCTCGATGCAGTCGTTGGCGAGCGAATAGACGGTCGCCTCGATGACTTCGCGGTCTGTTAGCGTTTGCACGTCGGGTTCTTCGCCGCCCACCGGAATCAGATCGCCGGCGAACAGCAGTTTGTTGTCGTTCGTGGCTTCTTCGCGTTCGGTTTCGGTTTGCGTGTCTTGTTGGACTTTCAGGCCCATCGCGCTCACGCCGGCGATGATGAACAACAGGATGATGAGATGACGCATTGTGATTTCCCCTCTCGTTGTGCTTTCCCCAATCTCAGACCAGTATTCTAGCATCAGATTTGGCCAGGCGTCTTGGTCGGATGCGCGGGCTGCGCGCTGTTTGACTTGCCGGTGTGGCCCGGCCCGTGTCATGTGCCGCGCCAGTCGCGCCGGGATTGGGACTTGAGACACGACATGACTGACTTCACCGCCGCCCGTATCCGCATGGTCAATGGCCAGGTCCGCGTCAACGATGTGACCGACCGCGGCTTGATCGACGCGATGGCCGATCTTGAGCGCGAACGTTTTGCGCCCAAGGGACGCCAGACACAGGCTTACGCCGATATGCATGTGCCGATCGCCGAGCGGCGTTGGTTGTTGCGCCCGCGCGATTTCGCCAAGCTTGTTCAGGCGCTCCAGATCACCAGCGATGATGTGGTCCTCGATGTGGCCTGCGGGCGTGGCTATTCGACGGCGGTGTTTTCCCATTTGGCTGAGATGGCCATTGGGCTGGAGGATGATCACGGATTGGTGGAGCGTGCGTCTGCGATTCTGGCTGACATCGGCGCTGAAAACACCGCGATCGTTCATGGCGAATTGGTCGCAGGGGCGCGGTCGCACGGCCCTTACACGGTGGTGTTTGTCAATGGCGCTGTGGAAGAGGCGCCGGACGCCTGGTTCGAACAGCTCGCCGATGGCGGACGGCTGGGGGTGTTTATCCGCGAGGGCGATAAGGGGGTCGCGACGATTTTCACCCGGGCCGGGGATGCCATCGGATCGCGAGTCATCTTTGATGCGAACGTGCCGTTGTTGCCTGGATTTGCGGCGCCGTCGGCATTTGTTTTTTAACGCGACCAGGCCTAGCCTTTGCGCCGCTGTATGGGCTGAGACACCCTGAGGTATGGCTTTTGGGGCCGATCAAGGGTAGGCAGACTGAGTCGCTGGTACGAGGGGAAGGCGGGTGAGGGTTATGCGGATTGGAGTGATCACGCTGGCGGCGTCTGTGTTGGCGACCACGCCTGTGTCGGCCCAGTCGTTCGCTGAAGTTCTAGCGTTCGCCTACGAGACCAACCCACAGCTGGAAGCGCAACGCGCACAATTGCGGTCGATTGACGAAGGCCTCGCCCAGGCGCGGGCCGCGCGCTTGCCTACGGTGACCGGCGGGGTGTCGTACGTTTGGAACGAGACGCGCAGCGAACCGGCCCGGGTCATTGGCCAGACGACCAATGAATTTGACGATCCGGTCGATATCCTCGATCCGAGCGATCAACTCGAAGAGCTGCGCTATACGATTTCGGCCAGCCAACAGCTCTATGCGGGCGGCAGCATTAGCGGCGCCATTCGGGAGGCCCGCGCCAACATTGAGGCCGGGCGCGCTGATCTGGCTTCCTTGGAACAAGTGATTTTGCGCAACGCAGCGACGGCATATGTCGATGTGCGCCGAGACGAGCGCGTGCTCGATATTCGCGCCAACAACGTTGAGGTGTTGCGCAGCCAGTTGCGCGCGACCCGCGATCGCTTTGAAGTTGGCGAGACGACGCGCACCGATGTGGCGCAGGCTGAAGCGCGCCTCGCCGGCGCAGAGGCCTCACTTGCGGCGGCCGAGGCTCAGCTTGCGGCGTCACGCGCGCAATTTGCTGAGATCATTGGTCAGAGCGCGGGCAGCCTGAATGAGCCGCCGCCCTTGCCGCCTTTGCCCGAGACGCTCGATCTGACCGTTGACCAGGCCAAGCGGGGCAATCCCACGGTTTTGTCGGCGCGTTTTAATGAGCAGGCCGCCCAGGCGCGGATCTCCCAGGCGCGCGCGGCCCTGTTGCCCTCGTTGTCGCTGCAAAGCTCGCTGTCGCGCGATGAAAACCAACGGTTTGAAGGCGATGACGCGTTCAACTCTTTTGGCTTTCAAACCGAGTCGAGTGATTCGGTCTCGGTGAGCCTTAACCTCTCGGTTCCGCTGTATGCGGGGGGGCGCAATTCGTCTGGCGTTCGCCAGGCCGAGCAATTGAATTCAGCGAGCATCTTAAATGTGCGCAATGCTGAGCGCTCGGCGGAGCAACAAGCGATCTCTGCGTGGAACAACGTCTTGTCCGCCGAATCGCAGATCCTCTCCAGCCGTCAGCAAGTGCGCGCCAACTCCATTGCGTTCGACGGCGTGCGACAGGAAGCCAATGTTGGCCTTCGCACCACACTGGACATTCTCGACGCCCAACAGGAATTGCTGAACGCCCAGGAAAATCTCGTGGTGGCCGAGCGCAACGCCTTCGTGGCGCGCATCGCCATCCTCGAGGCGATTGGGCGCTTGACCCCGGCAGAGTTGGGACTGCCGGCTGAAGTGTATGATCCAACAGCATATTCCCGTCGCGCACGTCGGTTCCCCATCGTGCCTGGGATCATCGACGCGTTCTAAGCGGCGCGGTTGCGAGCTTCTTTGTGTATGGCCCATCGCGTGCGCGCCAGCACGTGTCCGCATAACGCACGTTAACGCTTTTCACAGGTTGACGCGCTGAGGACACGATTGGCGCTGGTCCTGCGACTCAACTCACCTTAGGCCTAGCGCGTGGGGTAGGAGGAGCAGGTGTCATGGCGAACCCAGAACAAGAACCGACCATGGATGAGATCCTGGCCTCCATCCGCCGGATCATCTCCGATGACGATGCTGAAGGTGACGCTGATGCGCCTGCCGAAGCGGGCGCAGAGCCGGCGGATGCAGCAGAGGAGGTTGCGGAGTCCAGTCCAGCATCAGCCGACGAGGATATCCTCGATCTTGTCGACAAGGGCGAGGAGGACAATGCCGACGACGCGGACGATGACGTGCTTGTTGTTGAGTCGGACGCCGCCGACGAAGACAGTGTTGAGCCCGACGTTGAGGCGGGCGATCTCGACGAGGCTGAGGCGTTAGCGCCGGCTGACGACCTTGATTTTGTCGATGCGCCCGTTGATGCCGATGACAGCGAGACCGTCAGCGCGACCACGCAGGCCGAGCAGCTCGTCAGCGCGCCCGTGGCCGACGCCACCGCCGGGGCTTTTGGCGCTTTGCTGAACAACATCCTGGTCAGCTCGCACAACTCCCAAGGCCTCACCCTCGACGACATCGTGCGGGAGCTGCTCAAGCCGATGCTTCGGGAGTGGCTCGACACCAACCTGGAAGAGATCGTCAAGGCGCGTGTGGCTGAAGAGATCGATCGGATCAGCGCTCGGGCGCGCCGCTAGGTCATCGCCATAGTGAGACATGGGGGCGGCGTCATTCTAGCCCTCCCCAAACGCTGCTGACTTCTGCTATAGCGCCAGGCCTTGTGAGCGATGCGCCGCGGGGACTTTATGCTCGACAAATCATTTGACGCTGCGACGGCTGAGCCGCGCTTGTATGAGGCTTGGGAGGCGAGCGGGGCCTTTGCGCCCGCGCGCGACGGCGATGAGGCGTTTTGCATCGTCATTCCTCCGCCCAATGTGACGGGGTCGCTGCACATTGGGCATGCCTTGAACAATACGCTGCAGGACATTCTCACGCGGTATCACCGCATGCGCGGCAAGCGCGTGCTTTGGCAGCCGGGCACGGACCATGCGGGGATCGCGACGCAGATGGTGGTGGAGCGCCAGCTTGCCGAGCGCCAAGAACCCTCACGCCGCGACTTGGGACGGGCGGCGTTCCTCAAGCGGGTGTGGGCTTGGAAAGAGGAATCCGGCGGGATGATCCTCAAGCAGCTGCGTCGGTTGGGGGCGAGCTGTGATTGGTCGCGCGAACGCTTCACCATGGATGATGGGCTGTCGGCCGCGGTGCGAAAGGTGTTTGTCGACCTTTACCATCAAGGTCTGATCTATCGCGCCCAGCGGTTGGTGAACTGGGATCCGAAATTCCAGACTGCGATTTCCGATCTCGAAGTTGAGAATGTCGAGGTGCAGGGCAAGATGTGGCATTTCGCCTATCCTCTGCAGGGCGATCCCGTCGACGGGGTCACCGAGATCCAAATCGCCACCACCCGGCCCGAAACGATGCTGGGCGACGGCGCGGTGGCGGTGCATCCCGATGATGATCGATACAAAAAGTTGGTGGGGCGTTTGGTGCGGCTGCCCTTGGCTGACCGCCTCATCCCCATCATCGCCGATGACTACCCCGATCCTGAAAAGGGCTCGGGCGCGGTGAAGATCACGGGCGCTCATGATTTCAACGACTTCGAGGTCGCCCAACGTCACAATCTGCCGCTGATCACCATCATGGACGAGCATGCCCGTATGGCGTCGGCTGAGGGCGATCCAGCGCTGGCGACGGTGCCCAAAGCGTATCGCGGCCTTGATCGCTATGAGGCGCGCAAAATGGTGGTGGCCGACATCGACGCCCTTGGTTTGCTGCGTAAGGTCGAGGACACCACCATTGCTCAGCCGTTCGGCGACCGGTCCGGCGTGGTGATCGAGCCGCGGTTGACCGATCAATGGTTCGTTGATGCCGAAACCCTGGCCAAGCCGGCGCTGGAGGCTGTGGCGGACGGGCGCACCAAATTCGTGCCGGAAAACTGGGTGAAAACCTACAACAATTGGCTGAAGGACATTCAGCCCTGGTGCATTTCGCGCCAGCTGTGGTGGGGCCACCGCATCCCGGCCTGGTATGGGCCGGAC
Organism: uncultured Caulobacterales bacterium; assembly: GCA_964483775.1. Taxonomy (GTDB): domain Bacteria; phylum Pseudomonadota; class Alphaproteobacteria; order Caulobacterales; family Maricaulaceae; genus CAZADA01. Next base: position 30,167 of record CAZADA010000009.1, on the reverse strand, counting down.
GGGGAGGTTTTTGTCGCCGATGATGCGGCCGGGGCCCAGGCGCTCGCCAAGACTCACTACGGGCGTGCGGTTGAGCTGAGCCAAGACGAGGACGTCCTCGACACCTGGTTTACCTCGGCGCTGTGGCCGTTTTCGACGCTCGGTTGGCCGGACGAGACTGACGAGTTGAAGACCTTCTACCCGACCTCGGTGCTGGTCACGGGCTTTGACATCATCTTCTTTTGGGTTGCGAGGATGATGATGCAGGGCTTGCACTTCATGAAGGATGTGCCGTTTCGCGAGGTCTACATCACCCCGCTCGTGCTCGACGAGAAGGGGCAAAAAATGTCCAAGTCCAAGGGCAACACCATCGACCCGTTGGACGTGATCGACGGCGTGGATCTGGAGACCTTGGTCGACAAACGCGTCGCGGCCGTGATGCAGGACAAAGACAAAAAGCGCATCGAGAAGCTCACCCGCAAAGAATACCCCGATGGCATTGAACGGTATGGCGCGGACGCCATGCGCTTCACTATGGCCGCTCAAGCGGTGCAGGGGCGCGAGCTGCGCTTTTCCATCGATCGCGTTGCGGGCTATCGCAACTTTGGCACCAAGATCTGGAACGCTGGCAATCTGTTGCAACGCAATGGATGTCGGGTCGAACCCGGCTGGGATCCGGCCAGCGCACAGCTGGCGATCAACCGCTGGATTGTGGGCGGGGTGGTCCGGACGTCGCGCCAGCTGATCGAACAGCTGGAGCACTACCGTTTCGCCGATGCGGCTGCAGGGCTTTACCGCTTTGCCTGGAATGTTTTCTGCGATTGGTATCTGGAGTTGACCAAGCCGGTGTTTATCGCCGCCGAGGCTGATCGGGGCAATGACGACGCGCAAGCGGCGGCGCGCGAAACCCGAGCCTGCGCGGCGTGGGCCTATGACCACCTGCTCAAACTGCTGCACCCGTTCATGCCCTTCATCACCGAGGAGTTGTGGGGGCAGACCGCGCCCGAAGGCGGACGGGCGAACATGTTGATCGTGGAGCGTTGGCCGGAACTGCCTGCGGGTTTGATTGACGAGGAGGCGGCAAGCGACATTGACGGGCTCATTCGCCTGGTCACCGCCATCCGGTCTGTGCGTTCCGAGATGGGGCTGCCGGCAGGAGCGAAGCTGCCGGTGCGCGTGTTTGAGGCCGGCAAACCTCTGCGCGACCGCTTGAAAACGCACAATGCGCTGATCTGTCGGTTGGCCAACCTCAAAGAGATCAAAGTCGGGCGCAAACAACCTGAAGCGGCGGTGCAGACCGTCGTTGACGGCGCCCGGGTGGTGTTGTCGCTCAAAGGTTTCGTTGATCTGGATGTGGAAAAGGCGCGTCTGGCCAAAGAAATCGAGAAGGTCGACGGTGAAATCACTCGTTTGGCGAAGAAGCTGTCCAACGACAAGTTCGTCGCCAAAGCGCCCGACGATGTCGTCGCGGCGGAGCGCGACAAACAAATGGCCTATGAAGCGCAAAAGGCGAAGCTCGCCAGCGCTTTGGACAGTCTTGAGGGCGTCGGCTAGCGCGTGGCTTAGGCCGCGATTTCGACCTCAATGTCCTGTTCAACGTCGACTTCGTCGCTGGGCGAGAAGTCGAGGGGACGCGTGGGTTCGGTCAGCAAGCCGCCCAAGTCGCTGGGCTTGTCGCCGCCCTTGCGGCGGGCATAGAGCGCGGCGGCCAGGAGAGCTGGAAACAGATCGTTGTTGAGGTCCGACATCGGGCACATCCTTGCAAATCGCACATTAAAGTCCGCAATCTGTGCAAGATGTTTGCCCAACAGCCTTAAGTTTCCGTGACCGCCGCGTTCAGTTTCAGTTAAAGTTGCAGATCAATCGTTGCTGTGCCCAGTGCGCCCGTTGCTGGGTTGTAGCTGATCTCAAAGGCGCTGGACGACAGATCGTAGTCAGACATAAACGCGGCCATCGAGCGGAAGGTCGTGGTGGCGATGCCGCCGCTGTGATCGTTTGTCTTGACCATGGCGTTCACCATGGGGCCGAACATGCGTTGAAACACATTCGTCTGAATGGGTTGAGGGGTGAAGTATTCGCGCAAGTTCGATTTGATCTGAGCGCGATCGTCGATTTCCCAAGCGGCCGCGGCGATGACGTCGAGATAGAACTCATTGCAGTTTTGGTGGCGCAGATCGTGGGGGTTAGAGATCAGTGAATACGCCGGTTGATGCAACGCAGCGTAGGTTGGCGTGGCCATGAGATTGTAGATCCGCCGTTGCATTTCTGGGCTTGGGATGATGATCCCGGCCTTGGCTTCGGCCATCGGGATGGTGAAGTCGATGGGGAAGTCTTGAACCAAGGCGGATGTGTCAGGCGCAATGCCTGCGTCGCCGCCAGCGTAGAGGTTGTAGACGGCGTAGCCGCGGATCACCCGGCCATCGTCGGCGACGATCTCGGAATACACCCAGAATGCCCCATGGGTGTAGCGCACGCCTTCGGGCAGTTCGTCCTGGGGACGTCCGGTGCGGAACACGAGGGCGAGGCGGGCCTCCTGCTCGGCCAGGGTGTTCTCAATCTGCTTGGAGAACGCGGCGGCCACCGGGGTTTCAAGGGTCGCCCAGTCTCCACCGCCTTGTTGGCTCGAGCCGGCGGCGCTTGATTGGGCCACAGCAGGGGCGGTGAGGATGAGGCTCGCCGCGCTCAGGGCGATCAAGAGAGTGCGCATGGTGTTACTCCATCACTGTGCGTCAAGACGAGCGGGATGGCGCGCTGTCGGCCGCCATCCCGCACAAATGGTCAGCCGCTGGGCGGTGCGCTGGCCAGGCCTGCGCCGGCCATGCCCGCTTCGGCGTCGTAGGTCAGTTCGTAGACGTCGCTCGAAAGGCCGTACTCCTGCATGAAGGCGGCCATGGACAAAAAGGTCGTTGTTTCCACCGTTGAGTCGTGATCATCGGTTTGCACACGGGGGTTGAACATCGGTCCGAACGTGCGCTGAAACCAAGTGGTTTGGATCACGGCCGGCTCAAAGTAGGCGGCCAGATTGGCTTTGATCTGGGCCCGGTCAGTTTCCTCCCACGCCGCCGCCGCGATGACGTCAAGGTAGAACTCATTGCAGTTCTGGTGACGCAGATCATGGGGATTGGCGACGATCGAAAAGGAGGGGTTGTGCAACTGGGCGTATGTTGGCGAGGCCATGATCCCCACTATACGGCGTTGCATTTCCGGTGACGGGATGATCACCCCTGCACGGGCTTCGGCCATCGGTGCTGTGAAATCGTAGGGAAAATCCTGCACCAGGGCGGAACGACCGGGGGCGACGTCGGTGTCTCCGCCGGCGTACAGATTGTAGACCGCATAGCCCTGGATGACGTCGCCGTTCGGGGCGATGATGTCCTGGAGCACCCAGAACGCACCGTGGGTGAAGCGCACGCCCTCAGGCAGCTCGTCAAGACGCTGGCCGGAACGAAACACAAGCGCGAGGCGTGCGCCATCCTGGGCGAGGCGGCGCTCGATCTGTTTGGAGAACGCTGCAGCGTCCTCAACCGGAATGGTGTCCGGCCCTCCGCCGCGGCGCAGGCTAGACTGGGCGCTCGCCGAGGCCGCGATGCCGGCGCCGACGAGCAGTGTGATGAGAAGGGCGCGCATGATGCTCGCCTCCTTTAGGGCGGTTTGAGATCAGTTCTCGTCGTCGCGCGCGGCTGGCGCGGTGAAGGGCTCGGCTTGGGCCTCAAACGGCACCTGGGGCGGGGCGGCGGCGACGACGACATCTTCATCAATGATGATGGGCGTGTTGGCGCCGTCCCACATGGCTTCGCCGGCGCCGCGAAGGCTCGCTCCGGTCGACTCCAAGCCGGCGCCTGTCAGCCCTAAGGGCACAGCAACCACGCCAAAGGTCGCCTGCACGCCTGAAGCGGTCAAAAGCGCGACCGATTGGGCGGCCTGTTCAGACGCATTGAGTGAAGCCTCGGAAGCTTGTGAGGCGGTGCGCAGGCTCTGGGCGCACGCGGGGACGGTGAGGAAGCTGGCCGCTAAGACGGCGGCGCCAATCAAACGGTTCATGTGGGTCTCCCGATGTTGAACGTTGTTATGAACAGCGTTCGGAGTATGCCTGGCTGAACCCATGCTGACAAGAGGGCGCCAACAAAATATTTCACATTGTTTCAGTCGAGCTGGCGCGGAGCAGCCATCCGATGGTGCATGGCGGTAGCGCTTGCCGGGGCGGGCTGAGATTTCATACTGCAGTAAGTTCAATCGGTTTAAGAGGATCGGCGTGAGCCAGATCAATCCAGCCCAGGGATCCGACTTTCGTCACGCCGATATGGCTGTGACGATCTTCAACACGTTGCGTCACAATGGCGCGCCCACGGTGACCCTGTCGGATTTTTTCAACGCCATTGAGGAAACCGGGCTGCAGCGTTCGGATCGGCGGATCCGCGAGACGTTGCAAAACGCGGCGGCGCGCGATGGCGGCGAGCGGCTGGATGCGGCGGCGTTTGAAGATCTCCTGGCGCCGGAAAACTCCACGTTGATCCACCGCGCGTTGCGCGGCGATTTGGTGATCCCGGATTTCAGCGCCTTTCGGGTGCGTATGGTTGAGTTGTTTGAGGCGTGTCGCGGTTTCACCGGTGGCGAGGTTGCCGGCTATATCCCGCAGTTGGCTCGGGTTGATCCTGAGATGTACGCGCTGGGGGCGTGCACGGTGGACGGCCAACAGTTCTCACTTGGCGATGACGAGGAAACCTATTGCGTCCAGTCCACCTGCAAACCCATCAATTACGCGATCGCTTTGGAGAGCCTTGGGCGCGAGGCGGTGCACAATCATGTCGGGTGTGAGCCTTCGGGGCGATCGTTCAACGAATTGACGCTGAACAATCGCGGCTTGCCGCACAATCCGATGATCAACGCCGGCGCGATCATGTGTGCATCGCTCATCAAGAGCGGGCAGTCGCTGGCCGATCGGTTCGACCATGTGATGAGCACCTGGCGGGCGTTGTGCGGGGGCCGGCGCGCTGGCTTTGATAACTCTGTGTATCTGTCGGAGAAAGAAACGGCGGACAGGAATTTTGCGCTCGCCTATTTCATGAGGGAAAACAAAGCGTTCCCGCCCGACACGGACATCATTTCCACGCTCGATTTTTACTTCCAGTGCTGCTCGATCACGGTGGATGTGCGGCAGATGTCGGTGATCGCGGCCACTTTGGCCAATGGCGGGGTGTGCCCGGTGACGAATGCACGGGTGTTCCGCTCGGAGACGGTCAAGGACTGCCTGTCGCTGATGTACTCCTGCGGCATGTATGACTTTTCTGGCGAATACGCGTTCACGGTTGGACTGCCAGCTAAGTCGGGCGTGTCGGGCGCCTTGATGATCATCGTGCCGCGGGTTTGCGGCCTGGCGCTGTGGAGTCCGCGGCTCGACGCGCTCGGCAACACGGTGCGCGGCGTCGAGTTTTCCAAGCGTATGGTCAACGTGTTCTCGTTTCACACCTATGCCAACTTGGTGGAGGACGACCATCTGATCGATCCCCGACAAAGCCCGACAGAACACGACGCCGACGAGGCCGCCCGTCTGTGCGCGGCCGCGGCGCGGGGCGATTTGGGCGAGGTGCGCCGCTTGTTCGCAGGCGGGGTGGATTTGGCGATGGCCGACTATGACGGACGCACGGCGTTGCATTTGGCGGCATGCGAGGGTCATGCGGGCGTGGTCCGCTATCTTCTCGATTCGAAGGTGGATGCGAGCGCGAAGGACCGCTGGGGTCATACGCCGCTTGATGAAGCGCGCCGCCATGGCCATAAGGACATCGTGGCCATTCTGCAGGGCGGCGGGGAGAACCCGCCGCAACGCCAGGGGCTTACCTTCAGGCTCGCGCAGCGGCCCAAACCCGACCCGCAATAGGCCTGCCGGGGCGCTCAAGTCTTTGCGCAAAGGCGTGGCGTGTGGTTTCGTAGTTCAGAACTGGACAGGGAGAACGACATGGCGGATGCGGCGACGGTCGATGATGTGCGGGTCACGAGCGAGGTGCGCGACAGCGTGTTGGTGGTCACGCTGAACGATCCCAAAACGCGCAACGCGCTCGGCGCGATCATGGCGGGGCAGTTGAATGACGCCATCAAAGCTCGTGGGCCGGAGATCCGGGTGATCGTTATTCGCGGCGAGGGCGATGCGTTCTCTTCGGGCGCGAACCTGTCGGAAGACATGGCGTCCATGAGCGATCCCAACCGTGATCTCGGTCATCACCTGGACACCGACTATAAGCCGCTGTTTGACACGCTGCGCTCGATCCACACGCCGGTGGTGACAGCCATTGACGGGCCCTGTGCGGGCATTGGGTTTTCCTTGGCGCTGATGGGCGATCTGATTGTTGCATCCGAGCGGGCTTGGTTCGCTCAGGGCTTTAATCAATTGTCACTGGTGCCCGATGGCGGCGCCACGTGGATTTTACCGCGCACGATCGGACGCCCCCTCGCGATGCGCTTGTACCTGCTGGGTGAGCGCTTGACGGCGCAGGAGGCGCAGAGCTGGGGGTTGCTCACGCATTTGCTGCCTGAGGCTGGTTTTGAGGATGCGGTGATGGGCCTTGCGGTGCAGGCGGCGAGCGCGCCGCCCTTGGGCGTGAAGGCGACGCGTCAGGCGTACCAAGCCAGCTTCGACAACACGTTTGACTCCCAATGGGCGCTGGAGCGTGAGTTGCAGCGTGACCTTGGGCGGACCGACGACTTTGTTGAAGGCGTGATGGCGTTTTTGGAGAAACGTTCGGCGCAATTCAAAGGTCGGTGACGCGCCGACGGGGCGGCCCAGGCTAGCCTGGGCCAATGAGCAAAAGCGCGCCGCCGAACACAAAGAACAACGCAAACAGCACGACGAAACAATAGCCGAGAATATCGCGCACCTTTAGGCCGGCGATGGCCAACAGCGGCAAGGTCCAGAAGGGCTGGGCCATGTTGGTCCACTGGTCGCCATAGGCCACGCCCATGACAACGCGCGAAGGGGCGACGCCGAGTTCTTTGGCGGCTTCAATGAAGATGGGGCCCTGGATCAGCCATTGGCCGCCGCCGGACGGCACAAACAGATTGATGACTCCGCCGGACAAAAACGCCCAGAAACTCAGCGTCGCCGGCGTGGCGATCTGGGCAAAGCCCTGGGCGATCATGGCGGCCAGGCCGTCCTCACCGCTCATAAGGCCGAGGATCCCCGCATAGAGCGGGTATTGCAGCAGCACTGGGCCAACCACGCGACTGGCTTGGTTGATCAGCTGGGCCAAGTGGATCGGGGAGCGCACCAACAGGCAGCACAGCGCCAACAATGACCAAATCACCACGTTGAGGTCGAGGCTCAGTCCGCGCTCGGCGAACCACAGCCACAAATACCAAATGAAGAGTCCTCCGAGCGCCAGGGTGATCAGGCGTGAGCGCTCAATCCGTTCGGCGGGGGTCTGGGCCGGCGGCGGGGCGTCGGCCTGCGGTTCAGCTGCGTCGGCGGCCTCCACAACCTTGGCGGCCACCCGGGTCACCGTTTTGCGGGGATGCATCAGGGGGCAGATCACTGCGATCACCACCAAGGCGAGGGCGGCGGTGGCGATGTTCCAGGGCGCAAGCACGGTTTGGTTTATGGGCAACACGCCGATGGCGTCTTGCAGGGCATGCCCTTGGGTGGCGACAAACAGCGGCGCGGTGCCCGAATAGCCCATGTGCCAGATGGCCATGCCTGAATAGGCGGTCGCGACCAGTAGTGGATAGTCGACCGCGAGGCCGCGCCGATCGGCCTCGATCGCTACGCGGCGGGCGATGATGGCTCCGGCGACCAAGCCGAACGACCAGGCGAACAGATTGGCGAGGCCCGAAACCAAAGCCACCAGGACGTAGGCCTGCCAGGTTTTGCGCGGGATGCGCGCCAGACCGCCCAAGGCGGCGGCCACGGGGCCGGTGTGGGCCAAGGCGTGGGCGACGACCAGGATGATCGCCATCTGCGCGATGAACGCCATGAAAATCGACAGCCCGCCGCCCCAGGCCATGACGGCTTGGGCCGGGCTTGCGTCGGTCAGCCCGACCACCAAGCCAAAGGTGAGCGCCGTCAAGGCGATCGCGAACACCAGCGGGTCGGGAAAGTAGCGCTCCACAACGGCGGCGAACGGGCGCACGACCCGGTTCAGGTTGGGCATGGCAAGTCTCCTTGCGCGCTAATCTGCCTGATCCGGCTTGGCGCGGCCAACCCCGTGCGCGGCGCCGGCTCGCCATGTGGTGGGGGGCTAATCAGCGTAGTCGAGCGGCAACGCGGTGGTCTCTTTCAAGCATTCCATGGAGAACGCGACGCTGACATCCGACATATCAACAATCTTGATTAAACGTTTATAGATTGAATCGTAACCGGCCATGTTCGGTGCAACAATCTTGAGTAAATAATCGATGTCACCAGTCATGCGGTGGCACTCAACAATTTCTGGAATGCTATCGACGCCAGCAGCGAAGGCTCTGAGCCAATCTTCGGTGTGCTTGTCAGCCCGCACGTGAACATAGCCAACCAGGTGCAGCCCGACGCTGGGCCCATCCAGCACCACCACGCGCTTGGCGATGACGCCGCGTTGTTCCAAACGCTTGATCCGTTTCCAGCAAGGAGTTTGCGACACGCCGGCGCGGGTGCCGATCTCCGCCACCGAGCCCGTGGCGTCCTCCTGCAAGGCGGCGAGTATCCTTAAGTCGGTGGCGTCCAAATTATTCTCCATAAAGGCGTCAATTGAGAACAATCTTTACGCGTTCGGTGGTTGCCAGGCAACAAAGAGAAGCTGGTTCGCCCCTTGGTATGATAATGTTGATTCCACAGCGAAATACACTTGGGAGGCCTATGCATGCGCTTGTTCACCGAGCATCCTGAAAGTGTCGGGGAGACCTACACCCAGCATTTCGGCGTTGCGTCCTCGTTTGGTGTGACGCTGATCGGGGCGGGCTTGGCGTGCCTGGTCCATGCCGTGTTTCCGTTTTTGTTTGAAAAAACCGGCAGTCGTGCGGTGACGACGTTGCACCAGCGCATGGTGACCCATCGCGACCGACGCTTGGCGGGGGCAGCCTCGCAAGCGCCGGCTGAGTAAGCGCCTGGCGCACAACGCGCTTTGGAGCCTGGCCCATCGGTCATGCACACCCGTCCGTCGTGCAGGCGCGGGGGCGAGCCAGGCGCGCTTGGCCCTCTCAGAGCTTGACCAAACTGTGCGAAACCGTTGTAACCCTTGGCAAACAGGGGATGCGGGCGTGGCGGAATTGGTAGACGCAAGGGACTTAAAATCCCTCGATGGTAACATCGTGCCGGTTCAAGTCCGGCCGCCCGCACCAGCTTCGCCGACCGCCATCGTCGCCACTATCGCCCGGGGAGATCTGATATGACGCCCACGTCGACCGCCTTGAAGTCCTTTGCCGCCGGCCTGTTGGGGTTGGCGGTGTTGGGCGCGTGCGCCACACCCGACCCGTTTGTGGAACTCAGCGCGCGTTACGCCAACGCGGTGGCTGACAGCGCCGCGCTCGGGGATGTTTCGCCGGCGATCCGGGCTGAGCTGATTGGCGTGGCTCAGGAGTCGGCGGGCGCCGCGCCGCTGGCCGCAGATGCGCGCCGGCGCGCCAATCTGTACTATTTGGCCGTGGCCGCCGCCCAGAAGTCTGGTGACCCCGGCCTCAAGGGACAAATTGCGACATGGGGCGAGGATGGCGGCCAATCATGCCGGGCTCTGTTCGACATTGGCGTGCCCATGCCCGAGCCGGACTGCACCGTTTTGAAGGCGGGTCAAATCGCCGGAGCGGGGGAAGAGGCGGTTGCTGAGCTCAAGGCCGCAGCGATTGGCCGGGGCGAACGCCTGTCGCCCGAACAGGGGCAAGACTTGGTGCGCGCGGCGCAGTCGTTTGCCGACGAGGCCGTCGGCCAATGGCGCGAAAGCAATGTGGCCATTGACGCGTTGGGCGAGCAGGCGCCCGACGGGTTGGCTGATGAGATCATCGCCAGGCAATGGAGCCAGTGGTGCCAGGCGCGTAATGTGATTGGCGTCAATGCGTTGCGGGACATTGTCGCGCCGGGCCGCGAAGCGTTTCTGGCGCGCGACCAAGTGCGCGAAGTGTATCTGCAGGCGCGGGCGGAAGTGGAAACCGTGCTGACCAGCCCGCCGTCAAGCGCCCCGGGCGCAGCGCCGCTGCGGGCGCGCTCTGGGGACGAAACCCATCTTGGTCAGGTTTGCGCCGCTGTCTTGGCGCCATGAGCGCCGCTTCGGGCGGCCAATCGCCCTTGTTGAGCGAGGGCGAACCCACGGTTAGCGCCTTTTATGATCAGCCCACGGGGAGCTTCACCTACATCGCGGCCTGCCCAGCGACTGGGCGGTGTGCGGTTATTGATCCGGTGCTGTGTTTTGATCCGGTGTCGGGGCGCACCAGTCGCGTCGGGGTGGACGGCGTCATCGAGGCGGTGCGCTCCGGTGGGCTGACGGTGGATTGGATCATCGAGACCCATGTGCACGCTGACCATATTACCGCCGCGCCCATGGTGCGTGAAGCGCTTGGCGGGCGCATCGCCATCGCCGACCGGGTGCGCGGGGTGCAGGCGCGCTTTGCCTCCATGTTTGGTGAGGAGGCCGAAGGGGTGGTCGCGCGCGAACAGTTCGATCATTTCTTTGCGCCCGACGACACGTTCACGGTGGGCGCGCTTGCCGGTCGGTGTTTTGCTGCGCCCGGCCACACCCCGGCGTGCACGGTGTATGTGATTGGCGATGCGGCGTTTGTTGGCGACGTGATTTTCCAACCTGATATGGGCACGGGACGGTGTGATTTTCCTGGCGGTGACGCGGCGGCTATGTTCGCGTCGATCCAGAGATTGTACGCCATGCCGGACACGACGCGGGTGTTTGTGGGACACGACTATCCTGAGAGCGCCGGTCGGTCGGCGCCGCGTGCGGAAACGACGGTGGGCGAGGAAAAGCGCGCCAACAAACACGTCCGCGGCGACACGAGCATGGAAACGTTCGTGCGCATGCGCACCGAGCGCGACGCTCAATTGTCGCTGCCGCGTTTGATCATCCCGTCGGTGCAGGTCAACATTGCTGGCGGTTTTGCGCCAGGCCACGGCGCGGCAGGTCAGTTTGTGCGCATTCCGGTGGATGTCCTCTAGCGGCCAAGCAACACTGTTTCGGCGCTCGGGCGCGGCCCCGCGACCGGCGGGAGGACTGGGGGTGGGCCCATGGATACGATGATGGCGCTGCTAACGTTGACGCCGCCTTTGGTGGCTTTGATCCTCGTTGTGTGGCGGCGCGATGTGATCTTGGCGCTGGTCGGCGCGCTGTGGGTGTCCGAAACACTGTTGCAGGGGTTCAACCCTGGTCATGGCGCGATTGATGTTGTGCGGCGCGTGGCGAACGCCGCGCTCAACCCCTACAACGCCAAAGTGCTCGCCTTTTGTTTGTTGGTCGGTGGGCTGATCGCCATCATGGAGCGCAGCGGCGGGGTGGCCGCGTTGGTGCGCAGTTTGACGCGGCGGGGCATTGGCCCGAAGGGCGCGGGGGCTGTGACCGCCGGCACGGGCGCCGCGATCTTTATCGACACCAATCTGAGTTTGTTTTCGTCGGCCTTGGTCGGCCGGCCCTTGTTTGACCGTCTGGGTCTGTCGCGCGCGCGTCTTGCGTACATCATTGACAGCACGTGCGCGCCGATCAGCGTGCTGATCTTGATCAATGGGTGGGGCGCTTACGCGCTGGGTTTTCTCAATCAGGTCGAAGGGTTGGCCAATCCGGTGGCGGTTTTGGCGGCGACCATTCCGCTCAATTTCTATGCCTTGATGGCCGTGACCGTTGCGTTCTTCACCGCAGTGTCGGGCCGGGCGTTTGGCCCCTTAGCGCGCGCAGGGGCGGGTGGCGACATGGATGCAGGCGTGCTCGACGCCGGCCCGGAGCCCACCAAGGCTCGCTACATGTGGGCGCCGATCGCCATTTTGCTGGCGGGCGTGCCGCTGTTGATGATATGGACTGGCCAGGGCCGCTTGTTTGACGGCGATGGTGCGTTGTCGGTGTTGCTGGGTGTGAGTGCGGCGCTTGTCGTGGCCATGGTGATGGTCGGGGCTGATCGTGTTATGGGCCCGCGCGCGCTGGTGCGCACGGCGGGTCTTGGCGTGGTGTCGCTCTGGAAGCCGGTGCTGATCATTTTGTTGTCGATGGCGCTTGGCGACAGTTTGGGGGCGCTTGGCACCGGATCAGTGATCGCTGATGCGTTGAGCGGGGTGTTGCCGGTCTACGCGGTGGCCGCCCTTGTGTTTGTCATCACCGGGGCCATGGCGTTTGCGACGGGCACGAGTTGGGGTTCGTACGCCATCATGTTTCCGCTGGCGATGCCGTTGGCGCTTAGCCTTGGGGCGCCCCCGGCCTTGGTTGCGGCCGCGGTGCTGGGCGGGGGCGTGTTTGGCGACCATGCGTCGCCGATTTCCGACACCACGGTGATTGCTTCGCTCGCCTCGGGTTGTGACCATTTTGAGCACGTGCGCACCCAGCTGCCCTACGCGTTGGTGCTGGGCGGCGTGGCTGGCGTTTTGTACCTCGTGGCCGGCGTCATCGCCGCGCCGGGCTGACCGCCGTTAACGGGGCGGACTGGCGTGGGCGGGGCCGCGGAAAACGGCATTGGCCAACGCCATGTGCAAACCGTCAAGATAGCCGCGTACGGTCGGGTCTTGGGTGAATGCGATCACATGGCCGCGGCCAAACCGCTCGACGGTGATGAAGGGCTTGAACGCCAGCTGCGCTCTGCTTTCTTCCCACAGATAGCCCGAGGCCAGGATGTCCTCAGGGCCGGCGAAACGCGCGATGGTCGCACCCGCGCTACGGCTCAGCGGGGCGTAGATGTCCCCACCACGCACCAGTGGATGCAAGGTGGGCGCAAGGCCCGCGCTCATCCAGTGATCGAACGCCACATCCGCCCGCGCCAGGACGCCGGGCACTGACGGCGGGCTCGCCCGACCTGGTGCGCGCGCTTCTTCGAGGGCGGCTTCATCGCTCAGGATTTGGCCTTCGACGGTTGCGCTGTCGCTGTCGGCGTCGCCGTTTCCGTCCGGCGCGGTTTCTCGGCGCAAGTCGGAAAGGCCGGTGTCCGGGGCGGCCAAGAACCGGGTGGCTGATCCCAGCCCGATCACAACGCCGCCCTCGCGCACCCAATCGCGCAGGCGTTCAACGCCCGAGGATCCCAGTGCGGCGGCGTATCCTCCGCCGGCGGGGATGACCACCACATCAAATGTCGACAAATACGCCGAGTTCAAATCGTCAGTGCGCACCGGGGTGACAGGATAGCCCAGCTCACGCTCGATGATGAAGCGCGTCGCGCCGGCCGAAAGCTGCGAGGTGGGTTCGTCCCAAGCCAGAGCGATGGCCGGGGGCAAATGGCGCACCACATTGTCGCTGCCAAAGTTGGGGCCATCGGTGACCCAAGAGCTTGCCACGCCAATGATCTCAGCGCCTGTGGTTTGGGCGAGGTTTGGCAACGCGGCCTCCAGACCGGGGGCCTCATCGGCCATGATGATCAGGGTTCCGGCGGGATACACCCGTTCGTTAAGCGTGAAGGGCAGATCTTGGCTGTACACCGGCGCCTCGTCGCGCAGGAGGGCGGCCAACAATCGTGCGGCCGAGACCGACCCCCAGGGCGCGAGGTAGGCGACGGCGTTGTCTTCGGTTGTGAAGCTGCCGGGGCGGATGGGCGTGTAGGTCGTTGCTGTGAAGCCGTCGAGGCCCACCGAGCGATCGCAGCGATCGGTGGTCACATTGAACATCAGCGGCAACGACCAGGCGGTGACATCATAGAGCTCGACCGGCAGGCCTGCGGCGCGACGGCGTTCCTGTTCGGCCATGAAGACCGGGTCGATCTCGCTGGATTCGGCGAGCAAAGTGTCGATCAAGCGCCATGACGGTTGGTCGGTTGGAATCACATAGGCGCCAGGCCCGTAGGTGCGCCCGCAGGCGTTGAATTCACCACCGGCTTCAAACACTTCGATGCCCTGTAGGGCCAAGGTGCTGGCCAGTTTGTCCGCGGTGGCCTGGTCGGTTTGTGTGGGAATGACGTAGGTGCGCACGCCGGAGTCGCGGCCCTCGGCGATGGCGCTGGCGCGATAGTCATAGAACTCGCCCAACAGTCGCTCGCGATGGATCGCAGCGGTTTCAGCGGTGGCGATCGAGGTGGTGAAGTGGCGGCGCACGCCCATGGCGAAGGTCAGGGTGCTGCCGTCGTCGCGGTCGGCGGTCAAGCCGCGGGCGCTGGCCATCTCATAGGTTGTGCCGATGGCGCCGTGAAACAGCGGCCACGCAGCGCCATAACCTGGGTAAAGGGCGTCAAAGACCTCGCGCGTGTAGTAGCGAAAGCCCAAAGCGTCGAAGAATTTGGCGTTGTTCTGACCGATCTCCCCGAGGAACGCACGCTGGCGTTCGGTGATGTTGGGGTGGAAGGGGACCGCCTCAGGCGAAAAATAGTAGGTGGAATTGGCGCCCATCTCGTGCAGATCAACAAAGATGTGCGGATACCACTCCAGATAGGCGGCGATCCGCGCGCGGGTTTCGGGCTGGGTGGCGACGATCCAGTCGCGGTTCATGTCGAACAGATAATGGTTGACGCGCCCACTGGGCCATTGCTGGTTGCGCTCGGCCGCGATCACGCTGCCCTGGGGCTCCAGGCCGAGGCTGTCATAATACCGTGTGACGAACCGATCGCGGCCGTCGGGGTTTTGCACCGGATCGAGGATGACGATGGTGTTGGCGAGGATGGTGTCCACGACGGGATCATCCTGGGCGGCCAACAGGTGATAGGCGGTCGCCATGGCGGCGTCCGAGTTGGAAATCTCATTGCCGTGAACGCTGTAGGCAAGCCAGACGATGCTCGGCGCGTTGGTGATGATTTCATCGGCCTGTTCGCGGGGGGTGATCCGCGGATCGGCCAGTCGAACCAAGGACGATTGAATGGAGTCGAGGTTCGCCATGTTCTCCGGCGAGGCGATGATCACATAGGCAAGCTCTCGGCCCTGCCAGCTGCGTCCGATGGAGCGCACGCTGAGCCGGTCGGGGGCGGCGGCCTCCAACGCGCGGAAATAGGCCATGATGTCGGCGGATGGCGTTATGCGTTGTCCGACTGGGACGCCGAATTGCTCTTCGATGCTGGGGATGGCTGGATCGTACCGCGCGTCGGGGGGCAGGACGATGGACGCTTCGTCGTCTTGGGCGACCGCCGGGCTCATCATCAGAGCCGCGGCGGTGAGCGCGGCGGCGCACCAACGCGCCAACGTCAAAACTGCGTTCATGTCCAAACCCCTTGCTTTGCGCGTTCGTTTCATCTCGGGCGCATCAGTCCTGCGGCGTCACACCCAGTTCCCGCTTCAAGAATGTCACAACCCGGCGATAGGCCGTGATGCGGTTTTCCAGCTTGCGGATGCCGTGACCCTCATCAGGAAAGCGAAGGTACTCCACCGTTTGCCCGTTTTCACGCAGCGCACGCACAAACTCATCGGATTCCGCCACGGGATCGCGCGGATCGTTGGCGCCGTGGAGCAACATCATCGCCGCGCTGACGTCATTGACGCGGTTGATGGGCGACAAGTCGGCGTGGAAGGCGCGCACTTCGGGGTCGGAGATGTCGCCATACTCGATGACATCACTGGCCTTGAGCCCAGGGGAGGCCGTTTCCAGCGCTCGCACCCAATCAGAGACGCCGACAAACGAGACGCCGGCCTTGAACACATCGGGGTGCTCGCCAACCACCGCATTGGTGAGGTAGCCGCCATATGATCCGCCCATAACGGCGGCGCGACTGGCGTCAACGCGTCCGGTCTCGCCGAGGAACGCCACGGCGTCGACGATGTCGGTCACCCCGTTGCGGCGCAAGAACTGGTTGTCGAGGCGCGCAAAAGTCTTTCCAAAGCCGGTCGAGCCCCGGAAGTTCAAGTCAAACACGGCAATGCCGTTGGCGACCAAGTACTGCTCAACGGGACGAAACGTGGGGCGAGCTTGTGCGGTCGGCCCGCCATGGACCCGCACGAGCACGGGCGGGGGCGCGGCCTCGCTTGCGCCTTCGGGCATGTAGAGCAGTCCGTTCAGCTGGACGCCGTCGCGGGCGGGAAAGTCGAGGCTTTCCGGGATCACCATGCGGTTCAGATCAATCCCGGCGCGCGTGGCTTGTGCGATCAGGCTGAGGGCGCCGGTTTCCAGGTCCCAGACATACACATCGCCGGCCGTGCGCGGACCGGACACGGTGATGGCGACCTTGGCGGCGTCGTGCGCGGCGTCGAGGCTGTACACGCCCACGGGGAGACCATCAGGCGGCGTGAGCGCTTCGCCATCGGCGGTTTGGGCGTGCAGGCCGGAATACCCTCCATCGTTGGTCGTCCAAATGAGATACGCTCCAGACGCGGCAAGCTCCAACTGATCCACATCGGTCTCAGGCTCGGCGATGAACGTAAGGTCGCTTGATCCTGCGTCGAACCAGGCCAAGGCGCGGTGTTCGCGGTCCTGATCGGTGATGAGATAAAAGCCGCTTCCGTCGGGACGCCAGCAAATGTCCTCATACGCGCTGGAGATCTCGGGGGCGAACAGTTGGGTGAGTTCGCCCGTCGCCATGTCGAGGCTGTACAGATCATTGCCGTCCTCACCCCGGGTGCGGGAGACCAGCACTTCGTCGCTGTCGGGTCGCCAGGACACAGCAAAATTGCCAAGCCGGCCTTGATAGACCTCGCGGGTTTCCCCGGTCGTCAACGTCAGTTCGTGAATGTCATAGTCGGTGCCGTTGCGCGCGGTCGTTGAGAAGGCGAGCCGGGTTCCATCAGGTGAGAATGCGCCCGGCGAGACAAAGGCGTCGGAATAGGGGAGCACCACGCGCTCTTCGGCGCCATCGGCGGCGATGATCGAAAGACCAAAACGTTCGTCACCCTCACGGTCCGCGCCATAGAGCAGCGCGCCGCCGGCCTCGCCCGGCACCCAATCGTGCAGGGACACAGAGCCGCCATAGGTCAGCTGACGCGGCCATCCGGCCTGGGCGTCGACCACCCAAAGTTGGGGCTCGCCGGTGACGGAGGTGCGAAAGGCGAGGGTGTTTCCGTCCGCGGAGAGTTCAGCGCCGGCGATCCCACGAACCATCAGCAAGCGGGTGATGTCAGGCGGCCATTGACCGGCTGGGTTGAGGGCGACCGGGTCGGCGGTCGGAACGTCGTCAGGGAAGGGCCATGCGTCGTCGTCTTGGGCATGGGCTGGCGTCACGGCGAGGGTGGCGATGGCTGCGCTGGCGGCGAGCGCGTGGGCTAGGCGGAACATGGTTCACTCCCCAGTTTGCGGTCTGATTGTCAGGGCTCCAGCACCGCACAGAAGGGCCGTGTTGGTCAATGACGGTCAATTACGGGCGTTCCATCAGTTCGGCTCAAGGCGCGCAAATGGCCAGACCTGGGGGGACGCCCAGATCTGGCCTACACCGCGCTGGGGAACGCGGATGCGCTTGCGGGTTAGAGTTTGACCTGCGCGCCGATAAAGAAGAAGCGCCCGCGCGGACCTGTCGGTCGTGACAAGCTGCCCAGATAGGGCTCTTCTTCAAGGATGTTGTTGACGCCGGTGTACAGCTCGATCGTGTCGTTCACGATGTAGTTGGCCGACAGATCGTGCACGAACGCACCGTCATTGCTCAGAATGTTGGCGAAGGCCGGATCCGTCGCGTCTTCATTCGTGATCCCCACCAGCAATTGTTCGGACTCGTAACGACCGGACCAACCAAGGGTGAGCTTGTCGCCGAGTTCCCAATCAGCGCTGAAGTTCGCGATCCACTCGGGACGTGTCGCCTCGCCAAGGACGTCGACCACCGTGTCCGGATCGAGCGGGTCGGGGGTTTCCTCGTCGGTCAAGAATCGGGTGCCGAGGGAGCCGAGCCTGACCGTTGACGACCTGCCGAACACGTTCGGCGTGTCAAACGTGTAGCTGACGCGCCAGTCGATCCCTTCGGTCTTCACCGAGCCGAGATTGACCAGACCTGAGCGGAAGTCAGTGATGAAGCCGTCGGTCGGATCGCGGTCGATGGCGGCGCAGAACTGGTTGTCGATGCTCGGGAGATCGACGCAGTTCGACGCAATCTGGAAGGCCGTCAGACTGTCGATCAGGCCGTCGATCTCGATGCTGTAATAGTCAGCTGTGATCACGAGCCCGTCAAACAGGCCGCCAAACTCACTGGCTGGGGCCCACACAGCGCCGATGGTGAAGGTGTCGGCTTCTTCGGGTTCCAGATCGGGGTTGCCGCCCGTGGTGCCGGGGATACGCGCCGACACAAAGTCTGTGGAGTCGTAGTTGGCCAAGTCAGGAATGAACAGTGCGCAGTTGGCCTCGCGGAACTCGCTGCCGCCATTGATGAAGTTGGGGTTACACGGGTCAGAACCCGCGCCAAGCGTGGCGCCCGTGATGGGGCCAAACGCTTCACCAATGTTGGGAACGCGGACAGCTTGGGAGACGGTTGTGCGCAATGTGAAGGTGTCAACCACGCTCCAGCGACCCCCGATGTTCCACGTGTCCGTGGTGCCGAACGCATCATAGTCCGAGTACCGGTATGAGGCGCTGAGTTCGAGACGCTCGGCAAACGGCAGGTCTTGGACGATGGGGACGTTGATCTCGCCAAACAGTTCTTCGACCTCATAGCGCCCGTCGGCGGGGTTGGTTGGGCCGAAGTTGGAGCCGATCGTTCCAAACGTCAGGCCGGCGCGCTCGAGCGGATCGGGATCAAAGCTGGATTGTTCTTCGCGCCATTCATAACCGATGGCGTAGCCGATCGGCCCAGCGGGAAGCGTAAAGAACGGCTCGGAGTCGCCCGCGAGTGTGGCCAGGAACACCCGTTGCTCAATCGTGTTTTGATCCGTGGTCTCCTGGAAGATAAAGTCCGCGGCTTCTTGAGAAATGGAATTGGCGCCGAACAGATTGACCGGCACACATTGGCCGTCGCCGGGTTCAAAAGTTGAGATCTGAAAGTTGCTGTTCTGGGACGGGAAGGGCGACGATGGCGGCACCACGGCGGATGAGTCGATCTCAGACCGGCAGACAATGTCGCCCGTTTCCGAGTCAACCACGGCGTCGATCGCGGCGAAGTAGCGATCTTCCAAGCGTTGACGCGTCGTGATGTCAGCGTCGGTGCGGCCGTAATTGTACGAGATTTCGTAGTCGAGGTTGAACCGATCGATTTGACCTTCGATCCCACCGACAATTCGGAATGACTGGCGCTCGGCGATTGGGTTTGAACGGGTGGTCAAGTCCAGAACATCGCGCGACATCACCAGAACCGGGTCGAGCCCTTCATTTTGCAGCGTCGTGATCTGCGCTGACAATTCGGTGGGAATGAAGGGGTTGTCGAGTGCGATGGGAATGTCGTCGTTGAACCCGTTCACCTGGTTGGTTTCGGTTGTGCGAGTGCGGGTGAACTTGGCGTCGAAAAACGCATTGATTGACGGGGTGAGTTGGTAGGTTGAACGCGCTTGGAACAGGGTGCGGTTGGTGTCGGGCAAGAGCTGCTCATCATCGGGCTCCGCCGACACGCCATCGCCCCCGCTGGCGTCAAACGCGCCGAGGAAAATGTCGCCAGGGTTGTAAGCGCGCAATGCGCCGTTGTCGAAGATCTGACAGGTTGGAATAGCCGCCGCGCCGATGGTGTCGCAGCCTGCAAGGCCGCCGCTGCCCGCAACTTCGCTAAAGGCGCTGGCTCCACCGTCGCCCAGAGCAATGATGCCGGACGCGCTTGAAATGGGCAGGCGCAAGTCGGGAAGCCAGACGTTGAAGAAGCCGCCGTCGTCACCGTCGGGAATGCCCGTCGCAGAAGGATTGTTCGGCGACAAGAAGGAGCGCCCAAAGCCTGCAAAATCACGATCGCCGGCGTCGATGCCGTCGGTCTGCTGATGTTCAATCGCAAACACGATTGATCCGCGGCCATCATTGGTTTCGAACCCATTGGCCAACGAGAAGATGAACTCGCCAGCGTCGCCGTCGTCGGCGATGCCGCCTTGGGCGCGAAGCTCCAGGCCGTCAAAATCGCTGCCGTCGCGCATGATGAAGTTGACCACGCCGGACACAGCGTCGGCGCCGTAGATTGACGAGGCGCCGCCGGTGAGCACATCGACCCGATCGAGCAGGGCGGTTGAGATGTTGTTCACGTCAACGGCGGCCGTGCCTTCGATGCCCGCGACGTGGCGGCGTCCGTCTTCCAGAACCAGCGTGCGTTCGGTGCCCAGTCCGCGCAGATCCAACAGGCTGGCGCCGAGCGGGGTGCCGTTGAAGGCGGAGAAGGAGGCTGGCAACGAGGACTGGAGCTGTGGCGACTCACGCAGCAAGGCGCCAAGGTCGATTTCACCCGAGCCGATGATCTCTTCGGTGCCGATCGCCAAAACGGGGCCAGCCGATTCCAGCGTGTTGTCGACCGCGATCCGCGAACCGGTCACGGTCACCCGGTCGGTTGTCGTGTCGTCATCGTCTTCATCGGCGTCTTGGCCGAAAGCAGCCGGATTGGCGCAAATCAGCCCGGCAAGAGCGGCGGTCAGCATAAGCCGCGTTTTGCTCCGATATGTCATTGGTCTGTCCCCTTCTGGTCTTTCTCGCCCACCGCGCCGGCACTCAGGCTGGCGCGTCCTGGCGCCCCCGTTGGTGTGTTGGTGTAGCGCCCGTGCCATGAAGCCTGCGCGATGCACTGCAACATCGCCAAGGGGCCGCACGCGGAGTCGGTTACTTTTTCTTAACGGTGTTACAATTCTGACACATTCGCGTCGCGGGTGTTTTGGGGGACTGTCGCCCCGGCCGCCGTCGCGCGTGCCGTCGATTTCGTGTTATTAAACAGTAATCTAAGGGCCCACCTTTGGCGCATGGGAGCTCTGCGTAGACGCAGGGGCGGCGCAATTCAACTGTGGCGGGTGAGCTGCGCGTAGTCAGCGGTGGGTTGGCTGGTTTGATTGCATGTTTACGGCGCCGCAGGTCTATGTTGCAGCGCCGCATGCTGAGGGTTGAGAGAATATGCGGTGCGCCGTTACTGGCGGCGGACGAGTATGGCCCAGGTGTCGCTAGGGCTGTTGGGCGGCGCGCCGAGTGGGCGAATGGCGCCGCCTGAGATGGTGGACACCGAGCCTTGTTGCAGATTGCCGCCGGTGACAGGGTCATACCACCGTACTTGATAGCTTCCCGATTGGCCGTTGAGATTGAGCGCCAAATTTTCCGCGTCGGTGGCGAAGATCACATAGATCTGGCCGGGGTCGGCGAACACATAGTCATCGTTCGCGGACAGTGTGGTGGTTTGGCCTCCGCCAGAGCCGCCAGACCCACCCGAGCCGGGCGCATATGGGGAATCGGAGGAGGAAATCGACGGCGCGCCGCCCTTGTAGAGCTCCAGGAAGTCGATGAAATAGCCTTGGCTGCGGCCGGCGATTTCAATGGTGTAGAACCCGCCTTCGGTGATGTTCAACCGTGTCGCCGGATTGCCGGGAACACCGTCATAGTTGGTGGCTGTGCCCCAGGTTGCGTTGTTGGGGCCGCCGAAGACTTTGACAAAGCCTTTGCTCGTCGGCTCGGCTTCGTTGCCGGAACTGACTAAGAGGTCTTCAATTTCGGCGCCGGTAGACTCTTGAATGACGTTGAGCCACAGGTCGTTCTGCTTGTCGCTTTCCATGGTGCCGCCACGCGCCACGCGGATGCGGAAGGAGTACTGGCCGGTCTCATTGTCGGGGATGAAAATCGGGAAGCGCAAAATGCTGTTGCTTTCCACATTGTTGATGCCGCCGCTGGTGGCACCGCCCCAAAGGTAAAAGCCTGAGCCTTGCGAATTGCCCGCGATGATATCGCCGCCTTGGCCATCTTGGATGTAGTTCCAGCGGCCGTTGGGGCTGGTTCCGCCGTTCGGCCCGGCGTTGGGACCCTCGATTTGCATTTTGAACCGGAAGGAATTGCCCGATCCCACGCCTTGGAAGTGACCGCTTGTTGAGGATCCGCCACCGCCGCCCGAAATGGCGCCGGCGTCGCCTGTCAGTTGGTCTTCTTCGGTCATGTCGAGGGCGGCTGAGCCGACATAGCTGTTCCAGAAGGCGAGAGCGACGGAGGCGTCATCCCACTTGGTTTGTCGGGTTCGGTGATCCTGGCAGGCCAGATCGTCACAGCCTGAGGAGTAGCCGTAATAGTACTCGACGCCAGAGCCGCCGGCGGTCAGCGTCGCCCAGAGGACTTTCTCGCGCACGCCCGTACGATTGTCGCCCTTGCTGTCGTTTTCCGGCAGTTGATTGTCCGGGTAAGCCGCGTCCACGCCCGTGCCGAGTTGCGCGCTGCCGGGTTCGTCAACGGCGATGACCCAGCGCTTGCCGGCTTGGCGGCTGTCATTGACCCATTTGATCACGTCGCCGCGGAGCTCGCCGAAGGTTTCGTTGCTGGTTTGCAGCGAGGCGCCGGTCATCTGTGAGCTGTTGCCCAGCAGGGGATCGTACTTCTGATCCTTTTGACCAGGGAATGTGTGCATCACCCGCAGATGGTCATAGGGGTCGATGTCGGCGATGTACTGAAGCGTTGGTTTCGCGACACTGTTGGAGTCTAGAGAATACTCTTCGCTGATGTTCCAGTTGATCCCGAGGTGATGGCCGTAGCGGGCGATCAATTCCCGGTAATAGATGCGCCGTGCATTGGTCAGGCCGTTGGCGCCCATGAGCTGATCGTTCTCGGTCTCCATGGTTTTGAAATGGAGGAAAATCCCCAGTTCGTCGGCATAGGAGAACACGCGCCCCCATTGATCCATTTTGGACACGTCAAACCGGTCGGAGAACACATCGTCCCATTGGGGGGCTGAATTGCTGTTTTCCTGGTTGGCGTTGGTGCGCAGATGCGGGAAGACGTTGTCGTCGTCGCCTTGAAGGCTGAACGTTAGGAACGACACCGCATTGACGTCTTGCTGGTTCAGATAACGCAGCATGCCGAGCATCTCAGAGCCCTTGCCGCCGTCCCAGGTGTATTCTGCAGCCTGCGCGGCGCTGTAGTCGCGCTGGTGGGGCTGCCATGTTTTGCGGCGCCCGCCCGCATTGGGCGTTGCATCGAAGTCATTGTAAGCGAGCATGTTTTCCGGAGCATCGGGGCCAACCTTGAAGAAAGGGCGACCATCGGCGTGCAACAGATAGTGCTCGCCGGCGTAACGCAGCCGGCCATTGCTCGGTGCGCGGAAGTCGCGGCCGGATTTATCACTCTGCTGGACGTTGAAGCTGCCAATGAGCCCATCAAGGCCGGCAATTGACGATCCGTTGCGGTTAAAGGCGACGTTGTCGCCTTGCTTAAAGCGGATCTGGTAGCTCCACGACCCGGTAAGGTTGGGCGCAAATTGGACGCGCCATTTGTTGCCGGTGGTGCAGCCATTGTCGGCCGCCTCGCCGCAGGCCGCGAAATAGCCGGGCACGGTGAAGCTCTGGCCCTGACGCGTGAACGTGATTTCCAAATTGTAGTCGGTGAACGGATTGGGATTGGCCCGTTCAGAGGACTCGGGCCCATCGAGTGTGAAGGTGATGTTGTGCCATTGCTTGGTCTCTCCGCTGATGGCGACGTTGGCCGGAGAGGGCGTTGGGGTTGGCGTGGGCGTCGGGGTGGGGCTTGGGGGCGGAGCGATGGGGCTGGGCGCGGGTGTTGGTGTTGGCGTCGGTGTTGGCCCGGGCGCTGGCGCTGGCGCCGGAGACGGGGAAGGCGACGGTGAGGGGGCTGGCGTTCCTCCCGCCACGACAACGAATTCAATTTCGTCGACTTTCTCGACCGAGCCGTTTCCATTGGATTGTTGGTAGATGGTGGACACCAGCGTGTACGCGCCAGGCGTCAGGGCCGGCTGATTGTTGGCGTTGTAGGTGAGCGTGTAGGGCGTCACATTCTGCGTTTGGCTGAACAGGACATCGTTGCCACGACGCATTTCGAGCACAACAGAACCGACGGTCAGATTGGCGTTGGCCGCCACTTCGCCTGAAAACCGCGTGGTTCCGCTCAACTGCGCGGCGGTGAGCGCATCGCCGGGACGGAAGTCAGCGTCGAGGACTTGACCGTTGTTGACCACTTCAAAGGCGAGCGCGTTGGTGGTTGCGGGCGCAGGACCGGGCGCCGGCGCTGGACCAGGGGCGGGCGCAGGCGCCGGGGCGGCGTTGGGGTCGAGTTCGCTGTCGTCCTCGCCACCGCCTGCACAACCCATGAGCGCCACGATGGCCGTGGCTGTCAAAAACCGTTTCATCTGGTTGCTCCCGTCCACCCCGCACGGATGGGTTGAAGTTTGCACTATGTGCTGACCTTATTTGGGAATGTGACGACATTGCGGTCGTGAATAAGGCGTGCGAGGACAAACGGCGGCGTGTCGTTAAACGAGAGGCTAAACTCTATTCATAGAGCCCTTTTCCGCCGAGATGAGTGTCACATTTTGGTCTCAGAATTTATTCACCAAAACCGTCGAGCAGAGCTCGGCGATTCGTTCAGTCGGCTTGAGTAACAGCGGTCTCGTCGCCGCGACGCAATGTCGCCAGCAGGGGTAGGGTCAGGCAAGGTGGTCGGTTGGGCGCTCTTCTTTCAGACCGCCCTGCATGCTCCTAGCGGATGACGTGCCAGGTGGTTTGGCGCCCGGCTAAGTAATCCACCTTGGTTCCGTCGAAACACGCGTCCTGTTCAAGTTTGATTTGGACGAGCTGGCCATCCCATTCTGGGGCGGGCGCTTTGATGTTCCCTTCGATGGCGTAACAGGTGTTGGCGTGAACCGGCCATTCTCCGCGCACGGGCACCGGGCCTTGATTGTCCCACAGGCCGATCGTGGGGCCGGGGGCGTGACCAAAGAAGCCAAGGGGGTGGGTGTAGATCGAGCACATGATGTCCTGGGCCTCGCACCCCGCCTGTGTGGCGGCGAAGACGTCATTGCCGGTCCGCTCAAGGGCGAAGGCGCCGGTGTGAATGTCTTGCCAGCGATTGCCGATGACGAACGCGGCCTTCAATCCATCGGGCACATCGGTTTCGCCGACGCGCAGGACATAGCCCATCTCTTGGGTGTCGGTGCACAGTTTCAAATAGCAGATCCCGATGTCGGTATGGATGACGTCGCCGCGCTTGATGACGCCCTCAACGCCGCAAAACGCCTGATCCTCTTCGCAGGCCTCGCCCGGGCGCTGGGCGTTCACATACGGGTGGAACCAGGGCGACAGGTTGAGGTCTTCCAGCCGCTGTCTGAGATACCAAGCGACATCGTCGGTGGTCGTGACGCCCGGAGTGATGACTTGGGATGAAAACGCCTCGCTGATGACCGATCGGGCCATGCCCACGGCGTGGCCATAGGCCTCCATTTCCATCGCGCTGCGCGTTTCAATCCAACGGATCACGAGGTCTTCGGCGCTCACCAGGCGTTCGGTCATGGCCTCGGGCAGAACGGAGACAAGCTTGTCGTGCAGGCCGTGGGTCAAGCCATCGGCGACCGGCCAGTTCGCGGACACATTGATGCCGATGCGCGCAGGATCGCGCTCGACAATCAAGTCGGCCAGGGCTTGCCATTGCTCATCCAGGTCGCCGCCTTCCCAGGCGGCCTCATACGGCTCGCCGAGGGGGTAGCGATTGACGGTCAGCATATCAAAGCCGTCGTCATGGCGGTGAAACACCAAGATCGTGGTGCGCCGCGCAGCGAAGGCGGGTTGGGGCACAAGGGTGAAGTAGACCGGATCTTCAGCGTACTCGCGATTGATGACGATCCACATGTCGATGTCGGTCTCTTGCATCAATGTGGGCAAGAGCGTTTCGAGCCGGTCGCGCGTCATGGCGTTCTCGGGGCCGACGCGATCGCGATAGTCCAGCACGGCCCACTCATTGGCGACAACGCGCCCTTGGTCAAAGTCGCCGTAACCCGATGCGTCTTGGGCCGCCGCCATTTCGCCGGCCGCGCCGAGCATCCCAGTTCCGAGCAGCGCCGCCGCCATCCATTGCCGAACCATCACGTCCCTCCATTGCCGCTGACCCATCATATGGACAGAGGCGGACGTTGCAAAGTGAGCCTCAGCTGGCCATGCACGGGCCATGCGACGGCGTTGGGGCGCCTGTCTCGAGGACTTGACTGATCAGTCACTCCACTTATGTCGTTATCATGAACGACCGCCAGCGACAGATCCTTGAGGCCGCGATTGTGCTTTTTGTGCGGGAGGGCGTGGGGGTCGCCACGGCCAAAATCGCCAAAGCGGCGGGCGTGTCGAATGGGACGCTTTTCAATGCCTTTCGCTCGAAGCAAGACCTGATCGACGCTATGTATCTGTCGACCAAGATGGGCATGTTTGAGGCCTTGCCGCCGGTGCAGGACGCGGCATTTGACCGGGCCACGGTCCGTCAGCATTGGTCGAGTTACCTGTCGTGGGCGCGCCGCCATCCGCTGTATCGCCAGATCATGCACCTGTTGTTGGACGCGGGCTTGGTCAGCGAGGCCGCCAAGGCGCGCATCGGCCACATCGCTGCGCCCCACGGGGCGTGGATCAGCGGCGCGCTTGAACGCGGCGCAGCTCGCGGGCCGAGCGTCGCGTATGTTTCGGCGCTCGTCTTCTTTCACCTTGATCTTGTCATCGCGCACGAGCTGAGCGGGGAGGACGAGGCGCTGGCGTTCGACATGTTGTGTCTATCCATCGGAGTGTCTTCATGACCAAAGTTTTTTTGACCGGTGCGTCGGGTTTCATCGCCAAGCACGTTCTGCGCGAGCTGCTGGAGAAGGGGTATGGCGTGCGCGCCTCGGTGCGCTCGGACACGCGTCGCGCCGAACTCGAAGCGCTGTTTCCCGACGCGGGTCTCGAATTCGCCTTCCTTGATTTGAACAAAGACGAAGGCTGGGTCGACGCCATGCAGGGGTGTGATGTGCTGATGCACACCGCATCGCCCTTTCCGCTGGACGAGCCCAAAGATCCCCAAGAGCTCATCCGCCCCGCCGTCGACGGCACGCTGCGGGCCATGAATGCCGCCAAAGCGGCGGGGATCAGGCGGGTGGTGCTGACCTCATCGTGCGCAGCGATTTACAAGGATTCCCACAAGACCAAGGACGCGCCGTCTGATGAGCGCCACTGGACTACGCCCGATGACCCGTCCGTGAGCGCCTATGAGGCCTCCAAGACCCTGGCCGAACGCGCAGCCTGGGATTTCGTTCGGGACAATCCCGACATGGCGCTGACCACCATCAATCCGGGCGCGGTGTTCGGTCCGCCGATGGACGCGCGATACGGGACGTCGCTTGAAATTGTCGAGCGCATGGTGAAGGGGGGCGACCCGGTGGCGCCGCCCATGGAACTGCCGATCGTTGATGTGCGCGATGTGGCGATGATGCATGTGGCGGCGATCGATTTGGAGGCGGCCAAGGGCGAACGCTTTGCGGCCTCGGCGGAGGCGTTGCGGTTTGTCGACCTGGCCAAGATCCTTCGCGCATGGGATCCCAGCCTGAAAACGGCGACGAGGGAAGCGCCCGCCTGGTTGATACGCGTCATGGCGCTGTTCATGGCCGATCTGAAGCCTGTGCTCGCCAATATGGGGCGCAATCTTTCGGTGACCGGCGCTAAGGCGGAACAGACCTTCGGCTTCACGTTCATCCCGGCCAAGGACGCGTTCATTGCTTCAGCTGAAGCTATCCAGCGCTCCACTTCGTAAGCTGATCGGCGGCGGGGCGTGGGTCATTGGCGGCGACCTGCCGGCTGGGCTCTGCGCGGTGTGTCTCGTTCGCTAGCGCCGCAGCGCGTTGATCGCCCGGTCGAGGCCTTCCAGGGTGAGGGGAAACATGCGTTCGCCGATCAGGCGGCGGATGATGACGTTGGATGCTGTCGCATCCCAAGTGTATTCGGGTTCAGGGTTGAGCCACACCAGTCGCTCATAGGTCTGCGCGAGGCGTTGAAGCCAGATGGATCCGGCTTCCTTATTGTAGAACTCAGACGCTGCGCCTTGATGGGTGATCTCGTAAGGCGACATCGCCGCATCGCCGACCACAATCACCCGATAGTCCGCCCCATAGGTGTGCAACACGTCCCAGGTGGGTATCGTCTCAGCGCGCCGACGCCGATTGTCCTTCCAAACATACTCGTAAAGGCAGTTGTGAAAGTAGAAGTGTTCGAGCGTCTTGAACTCAGAGCGCGCGCCGGAAAACAGCTCTTCACAGACGCGAATGTGTGGGTCCATGGAGCCGCCAACATCAAAGAACATCAACAGCTTGACGGCGTTGCGCCGCTCGGGCCGCATCTTGACGTCCAACAAACCTTGGCGGGCTGTGGCGTCGATGGTGGCGTCGAGGTCAAACTCGTCAGCCGCGCCGTCCCGCGCAAACCGGCGTAAGCGGCGCAGGGCCATTTTGATGTTGCGCACACCGATCTCGACGGTGTCGTCGAGGTTCTTGAATTCTCTTTTGTCCCAGACTTTGACGGCGCGCTTGTGTCGGCTGCGGTCCTGGCCGATGCGCACCCCTTCGGGGTTGTAGCCGTACGCGCCGAACGGCGAGGTTCCGCCCGTGCCGATCCAACGGTCGCCGCCCTCGTGGCGGTCGGTTTGCTCGGCCAGCCGTTCGCGCAAGGTCTCCATCAGTTTTTCAAAGCCGCCGAGCGCCTCAATGGCGGCCTTTTCGTCGTCGGTGAGGTGTTTCTCGGCCATGGCGCGCAGCCAGTCTTCGGGGATGTCGGCCTCGACGCCGTCCAGCGTGGTCGTTTCAACGCCTTGAAACACTCGGCTGAACACACGGTCAAACTTATCAATGTGGCGCTCATCCTTCACCAAACTGGCCCGCGCGAGGTAATAGAACGTCCCAACGTCGCGGTTGGCCAGGTCGTGGTTGAGGCCCTCCAGGAGCGCCAAATGCTCCTTGAGGGAAACCGGCACGCCCGCTCGTTTCAGCTCAAAAAACAGTGTGGTGAGCATTGGGCGCTCTCCGGCTGGCTAGGTTTGGTTCTGGCGGCGGGCCATGAACGCCAGACGCTCGAGCATGTGTTGATCTTCTTCGTTCTTGATCAACGCCCCGTGGAGCGGCGGGATCAATGTGCGCGCATCGCTTTCGCGCAACACGGCTGGATCGATGTCCTCGGCCATCAGCAGTTTGAGCCAATCCAGCAATTCGGAGGTCGACGGTTTTTTCTTGAGGCCCGGAACATCGCGAACTTGGAAAAACAGCCGTAAGGCTTCGCGGACCAGGCGCTCTTTGATTTCGGGAAAATGGACCGCGATGATGGACTTCATCGTGTCTTCATCTGGAAATTGAATGTAGTGGAAAAAGCAACGGCGTAAAAATGCGTCTGGGAGTTCTTTTTCATTGTTTGAGGTGATGACCACCACCGGGCGTTGTGACGCTTTGATGGTTTCGCCGGTTTCGTAAACGAAGAACTCCATGCGGTCGAGTTCGGTCAGCAGGTCGTTGGGAAACTCGATGTCAGCCTTGTCGATTTCATCGATCAAGAGCACGGGCCGGCGTTGCGCCGAGAACGCATCCCACAATTTGCCGCGGCGGATGTAATTGCGCACGTCTTTGACGCGGGCGTCGCCCAACTGGCTGTCGCGCAGGCGCGATACCGCATCATATTCATAAAGGCCCTGTTGGGCTTTGGTGGTGGACTTGATGTGCCACTCAATGAGCTCAGCGTCGAGCGAGGCGGCGATCTCGCGGGCCAGCACGGTTTTGCCGGTGCCTGGCTCCCCCTTCACCAGCAAAGGCCGCTGCAGCGTCACCGCTGCGTTCACCGCGACTGTCAGATCCGCAGTCGCCACATAGGTCTTGGTTCCGCTAAACGTCACACGCTTTCCCCTCTCACACGCGCGCTCAGCGTAGGGGGAACACACGGTGGGCTCAACACCAAGCGAGGGGGCGGGGAGGTTAGGCGGCGAGGCTGGAGGTCGAAGGACGTTCCGCGCTGGCTGCGGCGGGCTCGGCGTTGATCGTGAAACTGGCGGCGGTGTGGTGGATTTCAGCCACGCGCTGTTGGGCTTGGGCGATGGCGGCGTTGGATTGTTCCACCATGGCGGCGTTGTGTTGGGTCATGTCATCCAAATTGCGCACCGCAACATTTACTTCGTCGAGCGCGCCGGCTTGTTCGCGGCTGTCATTCGCGATGGCGGACATCAAGGTGGTGACATCGCCCACCGAGGCGACGATCGCCTCCAGGCTTTGCGCGGCCTTGGCCACCAAATCGACGCCCTCGCGGACTTCGTCGGCCCCGGCGTCGATCAAGGTTTTCACTTCGGCCGACGCCTCGCCGGCCGATTGAG
>CAZADA010000008.1:27954-42761 GCA_964483775.1 uncultured Caulobacterales bacterium | reverse complement strand
ACCAGCTTGGCGCCGTCCTTGGCGATACCGCCGGCCTCAGCCTTCTTGCCCACCATGAAGCCCGTGATGTTTTGCAAGAACAACAGGGGGATTTTGCGTTGCGCCGCCAGTTCGATGAAGTGCGCGCCTTTCTTGGCGCTTTCGGAAAACAGCACGCCATTGTTGGCCAGGATCGCCACCGGCATGCCATGCACCTGCGCAAAGCCGGTGACCAAGGTCGTCCCATAAAGCTGCTTGAACTCGTCAAAGTCAGAGCCATCCACGACCCGCGCGATCACTTCGCGCACGTCATAAGGTTTGCGCACATCCGCTTCGACAACGCCGTAAAGTTCCTCGGTCGGATAGCAGGGCGGAACCACGGCGCCCACATCAGGCCGCGCTTGGGTCCGCGCGCCCGTCAAGCGTCGAACAATCCGTCGGGCGATGGCGAGGGCGTGGGCGTCATTGTGAGCATAGTGGTCCGTGACGCCAGATTCGCGTGAATGCACGTCGGCGCCGCCCAGCTCTTCAGCCGACACCACCTCACCGGTGGCCGCTTTGACCAAAGGCGGCCCCCCGAGAAAAATCGTGCCCTGATTGCGCACAATCACCGCCTCGTCCGACATGGCCGGCACATACGCGCCGCCTGCGGTGGAACTGCCGTGCACCACGGCGATCTGCGGAATGCCGGCCGCCGACAGCGTCGCCTGATTGTAAAAAATCCGCCCGAAATGCTCCTTGTCAGGGAACACCTCGTCTTGCATCGGCAAAAAGGCGCCGCCCGATTCAACCAGATACACGCACGGCAGTCGGTTCTCGCCGGCGATCTCTTGGGCGCGCAGGTGTTTTTTGACCGTCATCGGATGATAGGTGCCGCCTTTAACTGTGGGGTCGTTGGCCACGACCATGCACAGCGCCCCTTCGATCCGGCCAATTCCCGTGATGATGCCGGCCGACGCCACGTCCTTGGAATACATGTCCCACGCTGCAAAAGCGCCCAGCTCCAAGAACGGGCTGTCAGGATCGATCAGGCGCTCAATGCGCTCGCGAGGCAACAGCCGCCCGCGATCCATGTGCTTGGCCCGCGCCTTCTCAGATCCGCCCAAAGCCAGCTGGGCGTGGCGTTCGCGCAGCTCCTCAGCCAGCCGGCGCATGGCGGACGCATTCGTCACGAACGCGTCCGATTGGGGCGAAAGCCCTGTCGTCAGTCGTGTCATACGAACGCCATAGCGCCAACCGAGCCTGACGTCATCTCCCCAATGTCGACTCCAGCCAGACCCTCGCCCACCCTCGGTTGCGCTAGAACGAGCCTTCTAAGCTAAACCGCGCAACACGGCCCGGTGTGCGCACACGATCCTCGGTGAACTCAATCGGCGGGAACAGCAAGTCGGGCGAACGATCCTCGGCAAACCGTGTACGGATAAACTCCGATTCCGAGTCGAACACCCCTTGCAAGCGCAATTGCGCCCGCATACCGAAAAAGTCCTTGTGCTCTAGGAATAAAATCCCAAAGCCGGGCGTTTCCTCGAAACTGGCAAACTGGTTGGAGCGAAACTCGTTGGAGTAGTTTTCAACGAAGTACTCGGCGCCCCACGCCCAATTGGTCTGCGGGATGTCGTGACGGAATTCAAACTCATAGTCCGCCACAATGTCCCCGGTTGGACGACGCCGCTCTCCGGTGAACGGATCATCGATCCGCGCCTCACGCGCAAACACAAAAAACTCAAGCTGCGCGCCGCGCCAACCAAAGGGATCAAAATTGATGGTCCCACTGAGCTCGGCGTCAAACACATCGCCATCGCCAAAATTGCCCGGACCTTCCGGCAAATCAGCAAGCGTCAGCTCCGGCGGCGGACCGCCGGTCGGCAATAAGGGTCGGGTTTGAATGACGCCTTCAATCCGCCGGTACTCTAGCTCGCCGGTGATCGATCCGTACACGCCCAAATTACGCGTCGCCTCCAAACCGAACTCCCAACTTTGTTCCGGTTCCAAGTCCGGATTACCGGCATTGGTGATGTCGTTGTTCAAGTTCTGGTTGGTGACAAAATCAAAGAAATCAAGCTGTCCGACCGAGCGTTCAATCCGGCCCCGCACGCTCAGATCATCCCCAAATTGCCGCGACACGATCACCGACCCCTTGGGCCGCACAAAGTCACGCGTGAGACCGCCCTCTCCGTCTTGCGACAGCTCGGAGTATTCGCCCTCCAGGTTGATTTGCACCGACAGATCGTTGGCAAACCGCCGCCCATGCGTGAGCGAGATCTCCCCACGCCGCTCTTCGACCCGCACCTCCGAAACCGTCCCGTCATCAAGAACAAAGACACCATCGATCAGGTCAAAGCTGGCGGTTTCCGAGTCGAGCACATTGAACGCCGCCTCGCCGGCAATCTGCCACTCAACACCCTCACGGCTCGGCAAAGCGTACTCGGCGCGCACGATGGACTCGCTGGTATCGCCCTCAAACACGAACCGACCGCCGGTCTCAGAGCCGTCTGTAAAAATCGTCCGTGTACGCGAATCACTCGGATCCGTAGACAGGTTTTGCAACGCGATCAGCTTCAACCGCCCGCCAAACACGTCGAACACATAGTCCGCGCCAATCTCGGCAAACCAGCCATCCCCATTGGCCTCAAAAATCCGAGTCGTGTCCGCACCGCTCAGGCTATCACGAAACGAAAGTTCGAGATCATTGAAATCATCTTCAGAGAACAGCAAGTTGAGATTACCAACAACTTCGCCATTGCGAGTGTACTGAATGCCGCTTTCGACCGATAAATCGTCGAAATCGAAGCGAAATGACTCATCGCGAGTCTCGACAAGATTTCCATCTCCGTCGAACACCTGTTCAGGGCCGATATTCTTTCCTTGACCCACGTCGTTTTCGAACTTGACCGTCAAGGCGAACGGCCCGCGTTCGGCGTTTAAGGTCACATCACCGTCAAGCCAAATCGGGTTGAAGTTCTCCCCAATGCGAGGCGAGATCCGCCACTGGCCCGACACGCCCTGCACATTGGTGATCACATTGACCACCTGCCCGGACAGCCCTGGGATGTCGAGCGTCGCCCCATCGACCACGCGAAGCTCAGCGACGGAGTTGGCTGAAATCCGATCAAGCGCGTCAAACGGATCGTTAGACTTACCCGACACCCGCGCGCCGTTGATCAACACATTGGCGCCGCCCTGGCCAAAGCCGCGGCCGCCATCCCCGCCATCCAGAGAAAAGCCCGGGATCCGCCGCACCATGTCGAGGGCTGAACGCGGCGCAAACTGGGTGAAGTCAGCCGGTGTGTACACGTCCTTAGCGACCAGTCCGGTCCCGCTCCCAGTCGATTGCGCCAAAGCAGCTGGCGACGTCGCCATCCCCACCGCCAGAACTCCCGCGAATGCGCACGCCCGCGCCCGTCCCCTCAGCATCACCGACCTCCACTAATTCTTTAGTTGTCAGCCGGCATAGGGGCACGCATAGCCTTACCGGGACATGACGGCCACATGAACAGACCGTTCACATTCGGCCAAAGTCGGTGAGCAGATGGAGCGCCGCAGGCTGCGATTGAACCATACCCGCACGGCCAACTCACCATCGACGACCATGCCGATACGATGGACCCATTCGGATCGAGCGCGAAACCGATCGCCGCGGCTTTGACGCCCACCAGCGCCCGCGATAAATCATGCCGTGAAGAACACACAAAGGGAAACGCCATGATCGCCAATTCGTATCAGCCGATGAAGTTTGGTCTCGATCCGCTGATTGAGGAGATGCGCGACACCGTTTCCCGCTTTGTCGACGACCAAATCACTCCCCGCGCCGAACAGATCGATGCTACCAACACCTTCCCGCGGGACCTGTGGCCCCAGCTGGGCGAGCTTGGCTTGCATGGCGTGACGGTGCCCGAGGAGCATGGCGGCCTTGGCCTGGGCTATCTCGCCCATAGCGTCATGATGGAGGAGGTTTCCCGCGGCTCTGGCAGCGTCGGCCTCAGCTATGGCGCCCACTCCAATCTCTGCGTCAATCAAATCAGCCTCAACGGCAATCCGGCGCAGAAAGACAAATACTTAGCCAAGCTGATCAGCGGCGAACATGTCGGCGCATTGGCCATGTCCGAGCCGGGCGCCGGCTCAGACGTCGTCTCCATGAAAACCCGGGCTGAGAAAAAGGGCGACCGCTACATCCTCAACGGCAACAAAATGTGGATCACCAACGGTCCGCACGCCGAAACGCTCGTGGTCTACGCCAAAACCGATCCCCAAGCCGGCAGCCGCGGCATCACCGCCTTCTTGATCGAAAAAGGCTTTCCCGGTTTCTCCACCGCCCAAAAGCTCGACAAGCTGGGCATGCGCGGATCGGACACGTGCGAGCTCGTGTTTGAAGACTGTGAAGTCCCCGAAGAGAACGTGCTCGGCGACGTCAACAAAGGCGTCGAAGTCTTGATGTCCGGCCTTGACTATGAGCGCGCGGTGCTCGCCGCCGGCAGCGTCGGCCTGATGCAGGCCGCCTTCGACACCGCCATCAGCTATGTCCATGAGCGTGAGCAGTTCGGCAAGCCCATCGGCACTTTCCAGCTGGTGCAGGGCAAAATCGCAGACATGTACACCACGATGAACGCCTGCCGCGCCTATGTCTACGCCGTCGCCGGCGCCTGTGACCGGGGCGAAACCACGCGCGAGGACGCGGCCGGCTGCATCCTCTACGCGGCCGAAAAAGCCACCCAAGTGTGCCTCGACGCCATCCAGCTCCTCGGCGGCAATGGCTACATCAACGAATACCCAACGGGACGCTATCTGCGCGACGCCAAGCTCTACGAAATCGGCGCGGGCACGTCGGAAGTCCGCCGCATGCTCATCGGCCGCGAACTCTTCGACAAGACGGGGTGAGCCCCCGCGCAACCCTCGTGCAACGAACAACTGAAGCGGAAACAATGCGGCACTCAGGCAGGGCGCGCGTGGCTCAACAGAGAGGTTGAGCCGCCCCTGAGGCGTCGATACCCTAACCGCCACTGGTCTGATTATCGTCGGCGTGGGGAGCGCAAATGCGATCAAAGGTCGAGAACAAACACGCTTACACGCGTCGGCGGATGATAGCGCTGGCCGCAGGCTTCACGGCCGCCGGGTGCCAGACCACGGGCTCCTCGCGC
Organism: uncultured Caulobacterales bacterium; assembly: GCA_964483775.1. Classification (GTDB taxonomy): domain Bacteria; phylum Pseudomonadota; class Alphaproteobacteria; order Caulobacterales; family Maricaulaceae; genus CAZADA01. The sequence goes on along the minus strand of CAZADA010000008.1, from coordinate 37,647 downwards.
AACGGGCGGGCCGCCCCGCCGAGCAAACCAGCGTGTCCCACCATGAGCGGCAATGTTGCCAACTTTTTTGTCAAAGCTGACGTATACCGACACTCGGTTAAATATAAATCATACGAGACTGATGACCCCGCACGACCGAGTATCTTCATGGAGGTCATCCGCGATGAGCTTTACATTCCAAGTGATCCAAGCAACTATGCCGGCGTATCATGGACACCATCCACGCGCGTTGTTTTTCACGTGGATTTTGGGTTTCAAGTAACCGCGCAGAGTTTAGCCGCGCGTGGGTTCTCCGAAGACCTGGACTTTTATGTCGGAGTCGATGACGGAGACAGGGCGCTGATTTGGCGTGAGAACGTCGCGCGCGATGAGAACGGCCGGATCTTCGCCGCCCAGATGACCGCGTTGTCGTTCGTCGCGTATGATGACCAGACAACCTCCCAAGACGCGATGATGGTCAGCAGATTCCTTGAAGCCGCCAAAGCCGGGCGCTTGATCAGCATGGCCGTGCTTGATCGAAGCAATCAGCAGCTTGTCACCTTTGGGCGCCACACGCTTGTGGGCCTCACAGACGCGCTTGCGGAATCAGATCGCGCCTGGCGCAGCATCAAAGACGAGGACTGTGATCGCGGCACCGTGCCCCATCCCATTCAGGACGTCTATCTGGCCATGGGCTATGCAGGGTGTTTCCTGACCACGGCCTGCTGCGACGCCGTCGGGCTGCACGATGACTGTTGGGAGCTGCAAACCGCCCGCCGCTTTCGCGACGGCTGGCTGGCGCGCCAAGTGGCCGGGCCCGAAGAGATCGCCGCCTATTATGATCTGGCCCCGCAGATCGTGGCGCGGGTCAACGCAAGGCCCGACGCTGAGCGCGTGTGGAAGCGTCTTTATGCGCGGCGGATCATGCCGACGGTCATTCTCGCGCGCCTCGGCCTCAACCGCGCCGCACGCTGGCTTTATCGCCGGATGGTCAAAGAGCTGGCGGCCGCCTAGCGGAAGCCCGCCTCGGCTCCGCCAATCAGTCGGCCTGGCGCAAAAGCGGCTGCTGCAAGCCGACGATGGGGCGGTTTTCAGGCGCGTAGAAGCCCGTACCGTCGACGTGTTTGGCGCCCATAAACAGCATGTTGGGCGTATGCTCCCGCACATAGAGAAAATCGTGGTCAACCACGTAACGATTGCCCTCCACGAACTGCACCAGCACGCACGGCTTGCCAAGCACATCGCGCCTCTCGCCCACCACAAACGACCCCTCGCCGCAGGCGTCGTCGGGCAACTGGTTGAGCTGTTCGGCCACCGGCTCAGCCAAAATCGTCAGCTCCAGCTTGCGGTTGAGCACATAGTCCTGTGACCAGGCGCCCTCCGCCGCTGGGTTCGCGTCATGCCAAACAACCTCGCCGGCAAAGTCGAATTGCGTGGCGGGAACTTCGCACGCCGGATCCGCATACACCGTGATCACCGCGGCAAAGCCGCCCTCAGCGTCGTAGCGGAAATCACGCGTCAGATAGGTCGAGCCCGGCGCGCCTGCGGGGTCTTCTGCGTTCGGCTGCGGGCGTAGTTCACAGCCGATCGAGGTCCAGTGGCCGACAATCCGGGCCTTAAGCCCCTCAAGTGAGGTGTCCTGGGCAACAGCCAGCGGGGCGAGGGTGACGCTGGCCAACATGGCGAGGGATAGTGCGCGCATGGATGCTCTCCTGGCATTGACGATGCGCGCCACTGTGAGGAAAACTTCAATTGTATCAACTAGTCATAGATTTATGAGCTAGTCATGGAAACCATACCGCCTACGCCAAGCCCCAACGCAAATTGCCCGGTCACCCGCTGCACAAAGGCGATCGGCGGCAAGTGGAAACCAGTCATTTTGTTCTGCATTCAAAATGGCGTCGACCGGTTCGGCGCCATGCGCCGCGCCATTCCCGACGTGACGAAACAAATGCTCACTCAACAGCTGCGGGAAATGGAGGCCGACGGCCTCTTAACGCGCACCGTCTTCGCGCAGGTCCCGCCACGGGTCGACTACGCGCTGACCGAAAGAGGCCGCTCGCTCCTGCCCATCATCGACATGATGCGCGCCTGGGGCGAACGCGCGGCCGCGTCAGACAGCTGACAAGCCGCGCGCCCGTCCGCCAAGCACACATGTGAGGCGAACGGGCGACGCCGCTGATCTACTGCAAGCGTTCAACCGCAAGGGCCGTGCCTTCGCCGCCGCCAATGCACAGCGACGCCACGCCGCGCGACGCGCCTTGGTCGGCAAGTGACGCCAAGAGCGTGACCAAAATCCGCGCCCCGCTAGCCCCGATCGGGTGGCCAACTGCGCACGCCCCACCGCGGACATTCAAACGGTCATGGCCCACGTCCAGCGCTTGCATGGCGGCCATGGGCACCACGGCGAAGGCCTCGTTCACCTCATAAAGGTCGGCGTCCTTGGCTGACCATTCAGCACGAGCGAGCGCCTTTTCGATCGCCGGGATCGGCGCGGTGGTGAACCGGGCCGGCCGGTGCGCATGCCCGCCGGAGGAGACGATCTTCGCCAACGGCGTGATCCCGCGTTTTTCCGCTTCAGACAGGCGCATGACCACAAGCGCCGCGGCGCCATCAGAGATCGCCGATGCGTTGGCGGCGGTCACCGTGCCATCAGGCGAAAAGGCGGGTTTCAATTGCGGGATTTTGTCCGGCCGGGCGTTGCGCGGCAGCTCGTCGGCATCGACCACAACCTCGCCCTTGCGGGTCTTGATGGTGACGGGGACGATCTCGACACCATCAACGCCGGTTTCTTGCGCTTTTTGCGCCCGGCTCAGCGTTTCGAGCGCATAGCCGTCTTGGGCCTCGCGGGTGAACTGATACTCGACGGCGGTTTCATCGGCGTACTTGCCCATGGGCGCGCCTTCATACGCATCCTCAAGACCATCCAGCGCCATGTGATCATAGATTTTGCCGCTAGATCCGTACTTCACGCCGGTGCGGTGGTCGGTCATCAAAAACGGGGCGCGGCTCATGCTCTCCATCCCGCCGGCGACGATCACGTCGGCATGTCCGGCTTGGATGGCGGCCTGCGCCATGATGACAGCTTGCAGGCCGGAGCCGCACATTTTGTTGAGTGTCACGGCTTCGACGCTGTCGGGCAGCCCGGCCTTGAGGGCGGCCTGGCGGGCGGGCGCTTGGCCCTGGCCGGCTTGCAGCACGTTGCCCATGAAGATCTGGTCGACATCTTCACCCTTCAGGCCGGCGCGCTCAACTGCGGCCTTAACCGCGATGGCGCCCAAATCACTGGCGGGCAGGCTCGACAATTCGCCAAGCAACGCGCCAATGGGCGTGCGGGCGGCCGAGGCGATGACGATGGGATCTGTGTCAGTCATATCGCGTTCTCCGTTCTCATGCGCTCAGACTGTGCGGGATCGCACGACAGAACAGGTCGCCCTGTGCGACCGTCACGTCAAGGCTCATTGATTGAGATTGACCCCGCGCCGCCAAATCTCGCGGCGGTGGCGCAAGAAGCCGAGGCAAGCGAACGCTCCACCGGCGCCGACGCTAGAGGTTCAGCGTCGAACCCGTCGGCGGCGCCACACCTGTGAGCGACTAAGGTTCGCCCTGGCGCGCGCGCTGTTCGGCGGCCACACGCAGCTCGGCGACACGATCGGACACATCGAGCCAATCGCGATGAGGCATGGAGAAATACTCATCAAGGATCATGGGCATGATCCGCCAGCCCCGCGCCGTTTCGGTGTTCCACATCGCGGCAAAGCCAAAATCATGCTCCGGCGCGAGCACGACAAGCGCGCGATACCCGCGCACGCCGCCGCCGTGCATGACAATGCGCTCGCCTTCGTAATCGAACACCCGCCAGCCCAAAGCATAGTCAGCGTCATCAAGCCGCGAGCGCATCCAGCGCCACACCGCAAACTGGTCAGGCGTATCCACCACGGGCGTATGAAGGCGCGTCAACATGGCGTGGCTGAGAACCTCGGGCTCATGGCCAAGTTGCGCGCGCACCCAACGGGCCATGTCCATGATGGATGCATTCAGCCCGCCGGCGGGCGACACCCGATAATAGATTTCATTGGGATCAAACGCCCGCCAACCAAGCCGACGCGATCGGCGTGAGTGCGGCCGGGCCCAGTTTCCCGAGGCCTTCAATTCATCAAGCCCAACGCTGGCCTCACCCATCCCCAAAGGATCGAAAAACCGGTTTTGCAGCGCTTGGCCGAAACTCTCGCCCTCAACATTTTCAATGACGTCGCCCAAGACGCTGAAGACGATGTTCTGATAGTTGAACGATGTGCCTGGCCGAGAAACGAGCGAAAGATTGGCCGTCTCGTCCAACAGCCGATCAAAGCGATACCCCGCCTCCAGCAGGTTGTCATAAGCCCGCGGCGGCAAGCCCACACGGTGGCTGGCCAAATGCTCCAGCGTCACAACATTGGTGGCGCTGCGCGAGCGCAAGCGAAAATCGGGTGCGAGCGCATGGGCGCGATCGTCCCAATCGATCAAATTGTCCTCAACCAAGACGCCCGTCAGCGACGACGTGAAGGTTTTTGACACCGAGGCCAAACGAAACACCGTGTCACGGTTCACCGCCCGGCCGGATCCAGCCTCAACCTCGCCATACGTGCGCATGAGCGACAACTGACCGCCGTCCACCACGGCGACCGCAAGACCGACAAACTCGCCGCTCTCAAACGCCGCGTCCAAATGATGGATCACTTCGTCTACGTAATGGGGCTGTTGCGCCGCCGCAGGGATGCGCACAACCAAAACCGCAAAGACCACCAATGCCAGGCGGGCCGAATATGAGAGCATACCACCGTCCAACGTGTTGTGGGCGCCCCGCCTCCCTGGCCCCCGAGTGCGCCGCAGCTCAATCACAAAGTCTTCAACACTGTGATTGCGACCGGGCTAAAACGTCAATGGTCGCGACGTTGAATTGTGCACGTCATCCAATGGTCGCACGCCCGGCCTGCGTGCTTGACGATCCGCCAATTGCGCCTCAGGGTTGCGCGTCAATCGCAAGGGGGCAGGCGATGTCGATCACAAACGCAAGCGCGGTGCGCAAACTCAGAACGTGGGCCATACTCGCCGTTGCGGCGGCGACACTCTCGGCGTGCTGCTCGATCAACCGCAATTGCGCCCCTTCAGAAGGCGAGGCCTGCTTCACCGGCGCGATCTGCAACACGGGCGATCCTTGCACGCGCGGTGAAGTGGTGCGTGACGCCAACGGCCTTCAGCAGTGTTTGGTTGTTGAGCGCGACCTGGATTGCACGCTGACCAGTCCGCCCTCTTGCAATGCTGGGGCGGTGTGCAACACCGGCAATCCGTGCACCCGCGGGACCATCGCGTGCAATGCCGACGGCTCGCAACAATGCATCGAAACCCCGATCGAGGGCTGCTCAGTCCCCGGACCTGACGAGCCCTGCATCGCTGGCCTCGCCTGCAATTCGGGCGATCCATGCACCCGCGGGGTGACCGCGTGCACCGTTGACGGCGGCCAGGTCTGCATCGGCGAACCGATCCCGAGTTGCACCGCGCCGGGCGGATAAGCAGCGGGCCCCCAAAGTGGTCGTCCACTCCCCGACTTGGCCCTGCGGCGTAAGGGCTGACGCCGCCTCCATCCTATAGTAGCGCTGAAAAGCCGGAGTGGCGTGGGGGCGAACATATGCCGGACTGGAAGCAATGGGCCTGGGGGTTTTGGTGGCTGCGCGGCGTGGTCATGGGAGTGATTGTCATCAGCCTGGCCACCGATTGGTTCGGCCTGGAGCGCCAAGAATTTCTCCGCGCGGTCAACTACTTCATCACGCACTGGAATGACTGGGTGAGCTGGATCGGACTGCGACTGCCTTTCGGGCTCGCGCTGTCCAGCACCACGCTCAACATCCTCATGTTCTCAGGGCTTGGCGTCGCCGCCTTCACACTCATGTACCTCAAAGAACGCCGAGAGGCGCCGCAAGCCGACAACTCCACCTGGGCCATCGCAGCGCTCCTTTCATTGGCGGTCGGCGTTTACGCCCTCATCGACCGCGACCTCACGTTCGCAAACACCCATGACCTTGTGAAGCAGTTCATTTTTTGGTCGAGCTTCGCCGGCATGGTCTTCATGTGCGTGGCTTCCCGAGCGTTTTTTGTCGGCCTGGTGTCCCTGGCCGGTTTCTTCGGCGTGATGACGGCTGGCTACTACATGATTGAATACGGTGGACCATGGATCCTGCGCGTCACGGGGCAGGCCTAAACGCCCCGCCCGCACTCCCCCTCAACCGGGCTTGCGAAGAGTGACGCACCGGTAGGGCCGCCCCTAGGCCGTCCCGGCGATCCAGCCGCCACCAAGGACCCGCGAGCCCTTGGTGGCCGGGTCGTAGAACACACAGGCCTGGCCCGGGGCCACCCCCTCTTCAGGTTCATCCAGCCTCACGGCCCAGGCGCCGTCATCGGTGACCGCGAAGGTCGCGGGCCTCGGCGGACGGGTCGAGCGCACTTTCACCCACACCGGTTGGCCTGCCAGGGCGGCAGGATCAATCGCTCGGCCGCGCCCGGGATCCGCGGCCGCTAAGGAATCCCCAATCCAGTTCACCTCTTTCAATCGGATCATGCTGACGCCCAACGCCTCACGCGGGCCGACAACCACCCGTCGGTTCGCCGCATCAAGCTTAACGACATACAGCGGCTCGCCCACCGCGATGTTGAGCCCGCGCCGCTGGCCCACCGTGTAATGGATCACGCCCTCATGGGTTCCGAGCACGCGGCCGTCGACATGCACGATCTCACCTGGCCGTCCGGCGCCAGGACGCACCTTTTGCACCACGTCGAAATACTTGCCCTGCGGGACGAAACAAATGTCCTGGCTGTCGGGTTTATCCGCCACCGCAAGGCCCAGCTCCTCGGCCAACGCGCGGGTGTGCGATTTTTCCAGCCCCCCCAGCGGGAAGCGCAGAAAGTTGAGCTGTTCTTGCGTGGTGGCGAACAGAAAATAGCTCTGGTCTTTGTCGGGATCAGCCGCGCGATGTAGCTCAGACCGTCCGCCATCGCCAACCAGGCGTTGGATGTAGTGCCCCGTGACCAAGCACTCCGCGCCAAGGTCCCGCGCGGTGGCGAGCAGATCGGCGAACTTGACCGTTTGGTTGCAGCGAACGCACGGGATCGGCGTTTCGCCGGCAAGGTAGCTGTCGGCAAAATCCTCAATCACCGCATCGCGAAAGCGGCTCTCATAATCCAGCACGTAGTGCGGAAAGCCTTGGGACTCGGCCACGCGGCGCGCATCGTGAATGTCCTGGCCGGCGCAGCACGCGCCTTTCTTTTGGATCGCCGCGCCATGGTCATAAAGCTGCAGCGTCACACCAACGACATCATAGCCAGCCCGCGCGCACAGCGCCGCAACGACGGAGCTGTCCACGCCGCCGGACATCGCCGCAACCACCCTCCCGCCAGGGCGCACGCCATCAAGTTTGAGCTCAAAGTCATCAAGGCCGCGCACAGACCCCAGGCCCGCGGCGGCGCCAGTCGCCGTCATCGTTCCGTCTCCAGCGGGGTCAAGGCCCGCAGCAGATAAGTTGTCAATGGCTATATACGGATCAACGGCCCCAAGGTCCATTGCGCCCCGGTCTAGATCTGATTGAGCAGGGTCGCCTGGCGCAACACGTTGAACACCTGCGCGGAGGCGTCGAGCTGCAGCTGAGCCTGGGCGAGACGGGCCGCAAGTTCAGCCAGATCCACGTTCTCGATGCCCTGCACCGTCTCAACAAAAAAGTCCGCCTCATCGGTCAGGCGCACCACCGTGGCGTCAACCTGTTCTTGCAAGCTGCCATTTTGCACTTGAGCGCCGATCAACCCATCAAGCACGGTGTCGAGCTCGGCGATCTTGGTCTGCAAGAACGCCTCTTGGTTGGCGTTCAATGGCCCGCCAAACGGGTCCACCGCATCCAGATCGACAATCTCCTTCATCAGCCGAAACGCTTCGCTCCCCACCCCATCGGCAAGGGGGGCCACGGCCACTTGGGTGTTGGAGTCCAACTGTGCGACAGGTTGGCGGGATGAGTTGGCGAACAAGTCATCAGAGTTTGCAGCCGCGGCCAGGTCGCTGAGGTCGGAGCCCGTCACGGGTACGGTGTTTTCGCTGACCCCAGCAAACACATAGCGGCCCGCGATCGACGTGTTCAACGCGCCGGCGACGGCGGAGAACGCCGCCTGCAAAGACGTGATCACATTGTCGCCGGTGTCTTGGCCCACCGCATCCGTTACCGACACGCGCAGATCGCTGATGCTGTCTTTGATCTGGCCGAGCGCGAGGTCTTGGGTGGACAAGCGCACCTGCAGCTCATCGTTGGTCTGGCGAAAGGTGTCGGCCCGAGCCACAAAACCGCGCGCGGAAAGCAACGTCGTGGCGTCACGGGCAAACCCGCTAAGATCGTCAGCGGTCTTTTGCCGCGCGGTCTGTTGTTGAACGTCGTAGAGTTCACGCTGAGCGGCCAGAACGTCCTGGGTCGCTGTCGAGTAAATAAAGCTTGTCGCGATTCTCATGACAAACTCCTAGATTGCCAACAGTGTATCAAAGAGATCTTGCCCCGCCTGAATGATCCGGGCGCCGGCGCTAAAGCTTTGCTGAAACTGCGACAACTTGATGAGCTCTTCTTCAATGTTGACGCCTTCAAAACTGAGGCGGCGTCCCGTTGCTTCTTCAAGCAGCACAGCAGCGGTTTGCGTCTCCCGGTCAGCCGCAGCCGCCCGCGCCCCCACATCAGCGCCAAGGCGCGCGGCGTAATCGCTCACCGAAGCTGTTGTCGTCGTCAGCCCCCCAGCCGCGTCAAACGAGCGCGCCCGTGTCTCAGCGCCCTGCAACGCCAAGGCGCCCAGGCCATCGCCAGGTCCTGTGACGACTTCGCCAGCGACAAAGCCCGGATCGGTGGGGTCTAGCCGCCCTAGCGGTAACCGGGCGCTATCACCCTGGATGTCGCTGCGGATGGCGAGATCACCGGTCCGCGCCCCGCGCGCCACATCGCCAACACCGAAATAGGTCGAGAATGTCAAACCCGTCGATCCTCGCTGGGTCGGATCGGACACCACCGTCAGCTTCGCGTCTTCAAATCCAGCATTGGGCGTGAACACCAAGGCGCCGGTCGCGCCGTCAAAGGCAAACGTGCCGACCGAACCCACCCCAGTCGCTGTGCTGTTGAGCGCCGTCACCAGCTCACCCACGGTCGTCCCCGCAAGCGGGACGCTGACATCCAAAATCCGCTCATTGGCCTCGTTGGTGATGGCGAATTGGATCGGACCGCCCGTGAAGCCATGCGCATCTGTCGAGGCCAAACCCGTTTTGTAATCAAGCGGATTGTCCGTCACCACGACGTCGTTGAGCCGGAAGTACTCAGCAAAGCCCTTCCCGCCCCGATCGGCTGGATTGTCGGGGTTTTGCGCGAACGCAACCCCGCGCCCGCCGCCATCCACGCTCAACGCGCCGTCAGTCAAGCTCAACGACGCGCCGGGCGCCAAAACGGCGTTGATCTGCGTGATAAAGTCATTGACCGACGCCCCACCGCCACCCGTGAAGGACACGCCGGAAACCACCCCCGTCGCCGCGGTTGGGCCGGGCTCGTAAACGCGAAACGTACCGGCGTCAAAATCGATGTCGATGCGCTGCAACAACGCGCCATCATTGGGGTCGAGCAAAACCAGACTGGTCTCGCAGCTGAAATTGAGATCGTCCGAGGGCAGGAT
>CAZADA010000008.1:10973-27944 GCA_964483775.1 uncultured Caulobacterales bacterium | reverse complement strand
CACATTGTTGTTCGACTCACGGTTAAGCGCCTGGGCGAAACCCGCCGAAAGCTCCGCCAGTTCGAGCGACAACGCCGGCAGGTCTTGATCGCGCAGCTGCAACAAGCCGCCAAGCTTGCCCTCCCCGACCCGGCCATCAAGTTGCACCGGCGCAATGCCCGGATATGCGATCGTCAGTTCGCCTGGCAGCTGCCCGAGCGCCCCCGACCCGTTTGTCGCATAAACAAGCTCGCCGCTCACCCGCCCGGCCAACAGCGCGCCGTCCGCGCTGCGAACCTCGATTTCGCCGTTGGACAAGTTGGTGACCGAGATATCGATCAGCGCGGACAACTCATCGAGCACCACCGCGAGATTGTCCTGAGCCGACGTCGCGTCACCCACGGACTGACCGCGCACGACCGCATTGTTCAGTTCAGGGATCGACTGGAGAATCTCGTTGACGCGCTCCACACTGTTGGAGATCTGAGCCTCCACGTCACGGCGTTGGGAGGCCAACTCATCATCAATTCGACGAAGGGTCTCCAGCGTGCCATCGATTTCGCTGAGAGCCTGGGTCCGGCGCGCCGGGCTAGACGGATCAGACCCCAAATCGCCAAGCGCTTGGAAGCTGGACGACAGCCGACCAAACAACGAGGTCTCGCTGGTGGGATCGCCAAAGGCGGCCTGCGCGCGATCGAGTACATCGGAAATGGTTTGCGCTTTGGCGTCGCGTCCCACCGCATCGCGCGCCGCGCCGACGAGAAACGCATCGCTAATGCGCCGCACGGCGTCGACGGACACGCCGCTCAGTCCAACCGCGCCCGAAACAGCGGAAAACGACACCTCTTGGCGCGCGAACCCTTCGGTGTTGACGTTTGAGATGTTGTTCGAAGCGGTGTTGATGCCGGCCTGGCTAGCCTGCAGCGCCGACAAACCTGCATTAAAGATGCCTGCTAGCGACATGGACGCCTCCTGAAGTCTCGACGGGCGAACCCGGCAAACTCTGCCGCCCGGCCGGCAGATCCGACCCAGCGCGCGGACGCTCCCGCCTCCGGGCCAAAACCGTGAAAACACCAGCAACACTGCGGGCTTTGCTTCATCACACCACTCCTGGCGAGCCCGATGTGATCGCACCTCGCCTCACCGTCGGGTGAAAGGCTTCAAGAGCTGGGCCAAGTTGAACGCACGCAGCCGATCGACAGCGCCGCCAGCTTTGGCGACATGCCGGCGCGCTCGGCAAGAACCGACGCCAAGACCCAGGCCATTCCTGCCGACCCGGCAGTTTCAACCATCCGCGACATCATGATTAATGCATTAAAATCAATAGATTAGACCATAACCACTCCTGGCCCGCACTTTGCTCACCAAGCCAGGTCCGCCGGCCGCACCCCCTCCGGCCCACCCGCGTTGAAAGAGCCAATCATGGTCGACACCGCTTTCCCAATCGCGCCGCAAACCGCCGCCGAGCGTCCAGCATCGGCGTCCGCGCCAGACGGCCGGGCCGAGGATGGGGACACGTTTGCCGACCTGGTGAACACGCCCGACGCGGAGGATACCCAGTCCGGGGAAACCGCGCCTGCGCATGACTCCAAAGACGACGGCGCGGATGCGCCGCGCAAAGAACCCGGCGACAAGGACGCAAACACGGCTGAGGACACCCCATCAGACGACGTTGACGAGCCCCAATCGGCGGACACGCCAGCAGCGGAAACGACCCCAACGACGCCCACCGAGCCCGTCGTCGAAACGCCGAAGGCGGCGAGCATCGCGCTGGAGATTGCGGCCGTCGTCACCGAAGGCTCCGCGCCATCCACCATCGTCCCGAGCGAGCAGGCCAACGCCGCGGCCAATGTCTCCGCCACGACCGCACCGAACCCCGAAATCGCCAGCCAAACGAAACAACCGGCGGCGGGTGCGACGACGGCGACAACCGCGGCGACCACGGCTCGGCCTACTGTGGATCCACGTGCGGGGAACGCAGGCGAACCTGCGGCGCTCACGGCGGATGCCAACACAGCCCAGCCGGTTGCCGCCTCGACGTTCCAACACGGTGCGCAGGCGAACCCGGCGGAAGACGCACGCCCATCGACAACGCCGCTAACCGACGCTGAGGCGACGCCAGACATCTCACCGCTCGGCTCCGCAACGGCTGACTTGGCCGCCGCACAGGTCGCGGAAGCGACGCCAGCCCTAACGCCCGCCTCCAACGTGACGCCCGAGAGCGCAACGTCCAAAGCGGCGGCCACATCGCAAAGCCCAGCCACCGCCGGGGGCGCAGGTGCGAGCACACCGCAACCGACGCCAGCGCCAATCGGGCCCCCGCAGGCCGCCGAACCCACCGCGCAACCGCCACAGCAAACCAACACACCCACGCCATCGGCGCCGAACACGGCCGCCAGCACCCCCAATGCGCAGGCCGCAACGGCCAACCAAGCTGGAGCGACGTCGCCGACGGCGGCGACCGCGCCCAATGCGTCGACGCCGGCCGCATCACGGCCAAACGCCACGCGTCCCAACGCCCCGACCTTGCCTGACCCCGTGACGCCGCCGGGCCAGCTCTCCAACAGCGCCGACACCAGCCTTGACGCCGGCCTTGACAGCCTTGAGGGCGTGGCCGAGCGCGCCAGCACAGCGAGCGCCGCGGCGCGATCGTCAGCGGTTGGCCCGCGGATCGATGCGGCAGCGATCGCGGCCCTGGCCGCTAAGTTCGCCAAGCGCGCCAGCGACGGCTCGACCAGCTTTAAGGTCCGTCTCGATCCGCCCGAACTGGGCCGGGTTGATGTGCGGTTGACCGTCGACGCCCAAGGCCAGGCCCAAGCCCGGCTCATCGTCGAAACCCCTGAGGCCTATCAGGAACTGGGCCGAAACTTGCGGAACTTGGAACGGGCTCTGCAGGACACAGATCTCAACCTGGCGGACGGCGGTCTGCACCTCGACTTCAGTGACGGCGACGCCAACCCGTTTGCCGAAGCTGATGACGATCCCGACACAGCGCCCGCCGCCTCGCCCGCCCCCACGCGCGCAAGCGATGACCCCAACGACCCCAACGCCAGCGCCGAAATCGACACCAACCGCGGCTACGCCATTGTGCGACCAGGCCGCGTTGATCTCACCGTCTAAGGAGCATTGCCATGACAGACACGATCAGCGTTCTGACCGGCGCGCCGACCCAGTCGGCAGCCCAACAAGATGCCGTCCAGTTGGCCGATGACTTTGACGACTTTCTGCTTCTGCTCACTGAGCAGCTGCAAAACCAGGATCCTCTGGAACCCCTCGATTCCACCGAGTTCACCAGCCAGCTGGTGGAGTTCGCCAGCGTGGAACAATTGGTCCAACAAAACGCCAATCTCGAACAAATCGTAGCGCTCTACGCCAGCAACAGCGCGGCCAGCGCCGTGTCGTTCCTGGGCCAACAGGGCGCCATCAGCGGCGATGTCGCCGAACTGAGCAATGGCGAGGCCGCCTGGCGCTACGACCTTCCGCAAATCGCCGCCCAAACGGCCATCACCATCCGCGACGCCAATGGCGACGTGGTGCACACCGCCCAAGGCGAAGTCGGCGAAGGCGTCCACGTCTTCGCTTGGGATGGCCGCAACAGCGCCGGCGAAGCCCTTCCCGACGGACTGTACACCATCGAGATTGAGGCGATCGACGACGCCGACCAACCCATCACGCCCACTGTCGCCGGCTACCAAACCATTGAGGCCGTTGACTTTTCACTCGATGACGCCGGCGTGGTCGTCAACGGACGATCCGTCCCCCTCTCCAGCATCGCAGAAGTGCGCGCTGTTGCGGCTTAAAGCCCACCGACTGTCCCATCCCCTAGCGTAAAGAGCCACGTACCATGAGCTTGAACTCAGCCCTCGCTGCCGGCGCATCTGGCCTGTTGGCCAACTCCAACGCGCTCGCTGCGATCTCCGACAACATCGCCAACGTCAACACCATCGCCTACAAGCGCACCACGACCAGTTTCGCCCCGCTTGTTGAAACCCAGGGCAACTCCAACACCTATTCAGCCGGCGGGGTCAGCTCCAACTCCCGCCAATTGGTGTCTGAGCAAGGCCTTTTGCAATCCTCGTCATCAGCGACGGACATTGCGATTTCCGGCTCGGGCTTCTTCGTCGTGACCGAAAAGGCCCAGAACCTGGATATCACCGACCCGCGCCTGTTCACCCGCAACGGCGCATTCACCCCTGACGAAAATGGCGACTTGCGCAACACGGCGGGGTTTTACCTCCAAGGCTGGCCCGTGCAGGCGGACGGCTCGGTCAACCCCGATCCCACCGATGTGACGGCGCTTGAAACGGTCAATGTGAGCGCCATCGGCGGAACGGCCGAAGCGACCTCACGCATGCAGGTCAACGCCAACCTGCAATCAGGCACGCCCGCCAACCCCAACATTGGCACATACAACTCCACCACCAACAACATGGCCACCGGCGCTGTGACGCCAGACTTTCAGTCCTCAGTGCAAATGTTCGACAGCCAGGGCAATTTGCGCGCGGTGAACTTCGCCTTCATCAAGACCGCCAACCCCAATGAGTGGCTTGCAGAAGTCTATGTCACCCCCGCCGCCAATGTGACCAACACCAACCCCTTGGCCAACGGCCAGTTGGCGACAGGGACCGTCACCTTCACCAGTTCAGGCGTGTTTGACCCGGGTGCATCCACGCTCCCGACCCAACTGGCCATTGGCGCCTTTGACGGCACTGCGCCACTCGACCCGTTGGGCAACCCGATCGCAACCAACGTGGATTGGGCTGCTGGCACCGGCGTTGCGGCCCAAGTGATCTCGCTGGATTTGGGCGGGCCCAACTCCACCGGCGGCATCACGCAACTCTCCACCGTCTCGACTCTATTGTCCTCGAGCGTGGACGGCTCAGCCTTCGGCGCGCTTGACGGCGTGCAAATCGACGACAGCGGTGAGGTGCTCGCACGGTTCACCAACGGCGTGATCCGCAAGGTCTACCAGCTGCCGGTCGCCACCTTCCTGAACCCCGACGGCCTCCAGACCCAACGGTCAGGCGGCGCGCTCGTGGTAAGCCAAGACTCTGGTCAGTTCACCTTGCAAGAGGCCGGTATTGGCGGCGCAGGGGCCATCAGCCCCAACTCGCTTGAAAACTCCACCGTCGACCTGGCCAACGAGTTCACCGGCATGATCATCACCCAAAGGGCGTACTCGGCCGCATCAAGAGTGATTACCACCGCTGATGAAATGCTCGATGAACTCATCAGAATTATTAGGTAAATACTTGAATAATACGTTTCTACACACTGGCAATTAAGACGAGGGGGCCCGGTTAGTAAAATTTTCGGCATATCACTTAGCGAAGCCGAAACACTGACCGGGCTACTCTACCTGCCACAGAGATGAGGGAGATGGGCCCCATGCTGGAACGGCGCGCGGTGAAAGAGCATGTTATCATTGGTCCCGACGGCGCACCGCTCACGCTGGCTGACTTGCCGTCGCCTGACACCAAGCGCTGGGTGATCCGTCGCAAGGCCCAAGTGGTCGCAGCCGTGCGCGGCGGGCTCATCAGTTTGGAGGAGGCCTGCAAGCGCTACAGCCTCACAACCGAAGAATTTTTCATTTGGCAGAGCATGATTGACGAGCACGGCATGGCAGGCCTGCGCGTCACCCGCATACAAGACTATCGTAAGCAATAAACTTCGAAAATTTTATCAATTCCAGCAAGCTTAACCAATGTTCACCGACGCTCGACAATCGGTGTAACAGTTTATTGCAAGCTCGTGGGTAATTTCTGCCGGGTATCCGGTTGAACTGAGCCTGGGGCGATTGGTGTCGAGCCTTTTCCAACAGCTTGCGCAGATTGGCGTTGTGCGCCTTGTCGTCATGTTCGGCGTCGCCGCCGGCGTGGCCGCGACGCTGTTGTTCGTGGCCATGGGGGCCGGCTCCAAGCCCCAAGCCCTGGTGTACTCCAGCAACGATCCCGCCGACATCGCCGAGATCGCCGAGATCCTCACCCAAGCCGGGATCGCCTATGAGATCGACGCGTCCGGCACCATGATCCGCACCGCGCGCGATCGCGTGGGCGACGCCCGGGTCCTGGTGGCGCGTGAGGGCGCAACGAGCGGCTCATCGATGGGCTATGAGATCCTGGACAACCAAAGCGCGCTCGGCACCACACAATTTGTCCAGAACATCAATCGGATCCGGGCCCTTGAAGGGGAAATCGCGCGAAGCCTGACCAATTTCGACAGTGTCGCCGCCGCGCGTGTGCACCTGGCCATGCCCGAACGCCGGCTGTTTGAGCGCGAAGAAACCAGCCCGTCGGCTTCGGTCGTGCTCGATGTGCGTGGCGACCTGCGCCGCTCGGAAGCCATCGCGCTGCGCAATCTGGTAGCCAATGCGGTGCCGGGCCTCAGCCCCAATCGCGTCACCATTCTCGATAACCAGGGCCGGCTCCTCTATGACGGCGCGGCAGAAGGTGAAGACGCGGTCGCCACCGCGCTCGACGATCGCCGCGCCCAGCTGGAAAACCGGTTCCGCACCCGCATTCTGCAAATGCTCGAAAACCATGTGGGACGCGGCGCCGCCGACGTGCAGGTGGCCGTCGAGCTGCAAACCATGCGCGTGACCCAAAGCGAAGAGATCTTCGATCCCAACAGCCAGGTCGCCCGCTCGGTCGAAACCCGCGAGCTGCGTGAAGGCTCATCGGACCGGGAGACCGACGACGCCACGACCGTCACCGAAAACATCCCCGAAACGGCCGATGACACCGGCGGCGACGCCTTGCTACGCCAAAGCGATTCCACATCCCTGTCGGAGGTGACGAACTTCGAACTGTCCCGCACCACGCGCACCCAACTGCGCGCGCCTGGCGACGTTGCGCGGATCTCCGTGGCCGTCTTGGTGGATGGCGTGCTCGACGTCGGCGCTGACGGCGCTGAGGTGTACGCAGAACGCTCGCCCGAAGATCTCGCCGTCATCGAGGACCTGACGCGCGCTGCGATCGCCTTTGATGAAGCGCGCGGCGACAGCGTTTATGTCGCCAACCTGCCGTTCTCCAAACCCGACGCGCCCGAATTGGGCGAACCGGCGGCTTCAGCGTTCTCATTTGACAAGAACGACATCATGCGGGTGATCGAACTCGGCGTGCTCGCGCTTATCGCGCTCCTCGTCATCGTGTTCGTGGCCAGGCCGCTCTTGAAGTCGATCGCCTCAACCGGCGCCGCTTTGGCGCCCGCTGGCGCACTCCCCGGCATGGCGGGCGCCGGCGCACTGCCGGGCCCCGATGGCGTCGCACCCCCGCCGCTGCTCCAGGCGCCGGAAGGCGCAAGCGAGGCGGTCACTCTGATGTCGCCCGATGAGGGTGACGACGCCGCGCTGGCTGGCATGGCCCGCATCGATGGGAACGTGAAGGAAGCCGCCGTCGAAAAGGTGTCCGAGATCATTTCCGACCACCCTGACCGATCGCTAGCCATCATTCGCGGCTGGCTCCATGACCAAGAGCCAGAGATCTAGCGCCATGGGACAAGCTCTTACCGATCCCACAAAACTCACCGGCGCCCAGAAAGCCGCGATCCTGCTGTTGTCGATTGGCGAGGACGCCGCACGCCTCTGGGAAATGCTCGACGACGAGGAGGTCAAGGAGATCTCCCAAGCCATGTCCAATCTCGGCGTGGTCGGAGCCTCGGCGGTTGAGGGCATCTACATTGAGTTCATCGGTCAACTGTCGTCCACCGGGGCTCTGACCGGCGGGTTCGATTCAACCCAACGTCTGCTGGAGAGCTTCCTTCCATCCGAGCGCGTTGAGTCGGTCATGGAAGAGCTGCGCGGACCCGCCGGCCGCACCATGTGGGACAAGTTGGGCAATGTAAGCGAAGTCGTACTCGCTAACTATCTGAAAAATGAATACCCGCAGACCGTGGCCGTTGTCCTATCAAAGGTACGCCCGGAACACGCAAGCCGCGTTTTGGCGTCATTGCCTGAAGATTTCGCCATGGAAGTTGTAACACGCATGTTGCGTATGGAGCCGGTACAGCGTGAAATTCTCGATAAAATCGAACAAACGTTGCGCACCGAATTCATGTCCAATCTTGCACGGACAAACAAGCGTGACGTCCATGAAATGATGGCCGAAATCTTCAACGCATTCGATCGCCAGACAGAAAGCCGGTTCATCACAGCACTCGAAGAGCGCAATCGAGATGCCGCTGAGAAGATCAGATCGTTGATGTTTGTCTTCGAAGACTTGAGTAAACTTGACCCCGCCAGCGTTCAAACGCTCCTGCGGTCGGTCGATAAAGAGCAACTGACCATCGCCCTGAAGGGGGCGTCGGACACCCTGAAGGACCTGTTCTTGTCCAACATGTCTGAGCGAGCGGCCAAGATTCTCCGCGAGGACATGGTCGCGCTCGGACCTGTGCGCATCAAAGATGTCGACGCCGCACAGCAAGTTCTTGTGCAAACCGCCAAAGATCTAGCCTCCAGCGGCGAGATCATGATTGGCGATTCCGGTGGTGAAGACGAGCTTATCTACTAAGATTTCAGCGTGTTATTATGACCAATGCAGCACGAAAATTCGACTTTGATACAGTCTTCTCCTCCGAGGGAGAAATCGTGCGGTCCTCGACCGCCACGAAAACGCTGTTCACCAAGTCCGAGCTCCAAGACGCCCACGACCAAGGCTATGCTGCGGGCGAAACCTCCGCACGCGCGGAAGCCGACCGCGCCACCGCGGCCAACGTGGCCCAACTGTTTGAAAGCCTCACCGACCTGCATGCCAACCTCAGCGCGGAATCCGCCAGCCTGAAACGCGACGCGGTTGACCTCGCCCTCACCGCAGCGCGCGTCCTGGCCAGCCGCGCCCTGGCGCAACATCCAGAGTGCGCCGCGATGGGCATGCTCGAGGAAGCCTGCGGCCATTTGCGCGACCACCCCCACATCACGCTCACCACGCCGCCCGAGACCATCGACGACGTGCGCGCGGCCGTCCAAAGCGCCGCCGAACGGCTCGGCCTCTCCCAAACGGTCACCATCAAGCCGGGCGCGCCCGGCGCCAATGGCGCAGCCGCACTGAGCTGGAGCGGCGGTGAAATCACCAACGATCCCGGGCGAACCATCGCCGCCTTGCGCGAAGCCGCAACACGTTGGCTGAACGCCCACACCGGTAACGACGCCGCAACCGGCGACCAGTTCAATCTCTTTGACAGTCTTGACGGCTAAGGTGCGATCATGAGCGAGAACGAAAGCAACCTTCCCAATCCCACGCCCGAAGCGGGAACGCCTGGTGACGATCTTGGTCTGCCGGAGTTCAACCCAGCACCCGCGGACGCACAGCTCGAGAACGACGGCGCCGCTGGCGTTGATGGCGATGACGATACCAAGACCGCCGCCGACCTCGCTCCGGTGTTTGACGTCCCCGTTCACATTTCCGCGGTGCTGGGCAGGACCGCGCTTGACGTCAACAGCCTGATGAGCTTGCAGCGCGGGTCCGTGCTCGAGCTCGACCGGAAGGTCGGCGAGCCCATCGACATCTATGTCAACAGCCGCCTGGTCGCACGCGGCGAGGTCGTCGTCGTCGACGAGCGCCTGGGCGTGACCATGACAGAAATCATCAAAGTCGGCGACAACGGTTAGAAGGCGAGAGACCATGCGTGTTCTCATGATCGGCTCGCTCGGCGGGCAATTGTTCACGGCCACCCAAATCGCGATGAAGAACGGCGCGAAAGTCGCCCATGTCGACGACATCGCGGCGGCCCTGCACGCCTTGCGGGGCGGCCATGGCGCTGATCTGGTGATCGCCGACTACGCCCTTGACCTAGCGTCCTTGCGCGATGGCTTGGCCACCGAACGCATCGCCACGCCGTTTGTCGCGTGCGGCGTTGACGCCAGCCCGAACGAAGCAGCCGCCGCCATCAAGGCCGGAGCGCGCGAGTTTATTCCCCTCCCCCCCGACGCCGATCTGATCGCCGCTGTTCTCGCCGCCGTGTGCGACGATGACCGCGCCCTGGTGTCCGCCGATCCAGCGATGCAGGCCGTGATCCAGCTGGCCAATCAAGTCGCACCCTCAGACGCCCCCATCCTGATCACGGGCGAAAGCGGTGTCGGCAAGGAGATCATGGCGCGCCACGTCCACGCCCATTCCAAGCGCGCCAACGCCAAATTCATCGCCGTCAATTGCGCGGCGATCCCCGAAAACCTGCTCGAATCCGAATTGTTCGGTCACGAGAAGGGGGCCTTCACCGGGGCCGTTGCGCGGCGTATCGGCAAGTTCGAAGAGGCCGATGGCGGCACATTGTTGCTCGACGAAATCACCGAGATGGATCTGCGCCTGCAGGCCAAACTGCTCCGCGCCATCCAAGAGCGCGAAATCGATCGGGTCGGTGGATCAGCTCCCGTGAAGGTCAACATTCGCATCCTCGCCACGTCCAATCGCAACCTTGCCGAAACGGTGAGTGAGGGCCGGTTTCGCGAAGACCTGTTCTTTCGTCTCAACGTGGTGAACCTGGCGGTCCCGCCCCTGCGCGCGCGACCGGCTGACATCGCCGCACTGGCCGAACATTTCGCGCGCAAGTACGCCGAGGCCAACGCGGTGGCCTACCGCCCGATCGCTCCTGACGCGATGGCCGACCTGGCGCAACGTTCCTGGCGCGGCAATGTGCGCGAGCTCGAAAACACCATCCACCGCGCCGTCATCCTCGCCCAAGGCGACGTGATCGATATCAGCGCCTTAAGCGCGCCGAGCGCACCTGTGGCGAACGCAACCGGCGCAACAGCCGGCCCCATCGCCCGCGCCGCCGCCGCCGCCGACCAAGCCGCCCGGACTCTGGTGGGCCGGACCGTCGCCGAAGTGGAACAAGATCTGATCCTCGACACGCTCGATCATTGCTTGGGCAACCGCACCCACGCGGCCACCATTTTGGGCATTTCGATCCGCACGCTGCGCAATAAGCTGCGCGCCTACATGGACGCTGGCGTCAGCGTACCGGCTCCTGGCGAAACGCGCGAACGCCAGGCTGGATAACCAAAGCCCATGACCAACGCATCTGCCCCCTCAGCCAGCGCCATGGGCGAGTCCGGCTCCATGATCGGCATATTGCGCCGCGCCATGCGCACCGACGTGGCGTTCGCGATCGGCATTTTGGCGATCATCGCCATGTTGATTTTGCCCCTGCCGACATGGCTGTTGGACGTGGCGCTGTCGCTCTCCATCGCGTTTGCGGTGCTGGTGCTGATGACGGCGCTGTTCATCAAGCATCCATTGGAGTTTTCGGCGTTTCCAACCGTGTTGTTGATCGCAACCATGCTCAGGCTGGGGCTCAATATCGCCTCCACCCGTTTGATCCTATCGGAAGGACAAACCGGCTCCGCCGCCGCAGGGGACATCATCGCCGCCTTCGGGGCGTTTGTGATGCAGGGCAATTTCGTCATTGGGGTCATTGTGTTCGCCATCCTGGTGATCGTGAACTTTGTGGTGATCACCAAAGGCTCCGGTCGCATCGCCGAGGTCGGTGCGCGCTTCAGCCTCGACGCCATGCCCGGCAAGCAGATGGCGATCGACGCCGACCTGTCCGCCGGCTTGATTGACGAAGCCACCGCGCGAGCGCGGCGCAAAACGCTTGAGGCGGAAAGCAATTTCTTCGGCTCCATGGACGGCGCCAGCAAATTTGTTCGCGGCGACGCCATCGCCGGATTGTTGATCACCGGCATCAACCTGATCGCCGGGGTGATCATCGGTATGGCGCAACACGGCATTTCGGCGGGCGATGCGCTCAACACCTACGCGACGTTGACCGTGGGCGACGGTTTGGTCAGCCAAATCCCAGCCCTGATCATTTCGATCGCCGCCGGCTTGCTGGTGTCCAAAGCTGGCGTTGATGGGGCGGCCGATCAAGCTCTGGTGGGTCAGCTGACCGGTTACCCCCAGGGCCTAGCCATGGTGTCTGGCGTGTGCGCCGTCGCCGGCATCATGCCCGGTATGCCGACCCTTGTGTTCCTGCCGCTGGCTGTGCTCACCGCCTGGGCGGCGTGGAAGCTGCGCGATCGCAAACCGCCAGACCCCTTCGCCGTCGCCGCAGGGCCGGCGGCCGGCCCGACCGGCGCCGCAGCAGGCCTGCCCGTCGGCGCGACGACCGAAGGCGAGGCCGAGCCCGATCCCGCCAAACCCGACGAACCCATCGCGCAAACCTTGGCCATTGACGACCTGCGGATCGAACTGGGCTATGGTCTCTTGCCGCTGATCAATGAGTCCGATGGACGCAAGCTGACCGATCAAATCGTCGCGCTTCGCAAACAGCTCGCCAAGGACATGGGTTTTGTGACCCCCTCGGTGCGCATCATCGACAACGCCCAACTGTCCGAACAAGGCTACATGCTGCGCGTCAAAGAGATGGAAGCCGGCGGTGCGGAACTGCGCCTGGGCAAACTGTTGGCGATGGATCCAGGCGGTCGAGAGATCGACATGCCGGGCGAGGCGGTCAAGGAGCCCGCCTTCGGGTTGGCCGCGCGCTGGATTGAAGAAAGCCACCGCGAAGAAGCGACCTTTCGCGGCTACACCGTTGTGGATCCAGCCACCGTGCTGGTCACCCACCTCACCGAGGTGATCAAAGACAACATGGCCGAGCTTCTCACGTTCACCGCCACCCAAGACCGGCTCGATGAACTGTCCGAGGCGCATCAAGATATGCTCAAAGAGCTTCAGCCGGCGGCCCAAACCCGCGCCACCGTGCAGCGCGTCCTCCAATCGCTCTTGCGCGAACGCGTATCGATCCGCGACCTACCATCCATCACCGAGGCGATTGTCGAAGTGTCCGGCCACACCAAAGACATGACCGCCATCACCGAACACGTGCGCATGCGCCTGTCGCGCCAGCTATGCCACGCCCATCGCGGTCCGGACGGCATGGTCCCCGTGCTCGCGCTTAGTCCGGAGTGGGAACACGCCATGGCTGAAGCCATGATTGGCGACGGCGCCGAACGCCAGCTCGCCCTCGCGCCAAGCCAACTGCACCAATTCATCAACGCTGCACGCAACGCGTTCGACTCCGCCGGCCGCACGGGCCTTGCGCCGGTGCTGCTGACGGGCCCAGTGATCCGCCCGTACGTGCGCAGTTTGACCGAGCGCTTTTTGCCACAGCTCACCGTCATGGGGCAGAACGAAATCCACCCCAAAGCCAAGCTGCGCCAGGTGGGCAGCGTCTAGCGTCAGGCCGACTGACTTGGCGCAGGATCTCCCCGTCCAGCGCCATCAAACTCAGCCATCAACCGGCGCACCTGGTGAATCTCCCAGTCAGCGCCAAGCGCGGTATAAAGCTCCAAAGCCTGGCGCCACATCCCCTGGGCCAGCCCAACAGCGCCCTGCTCTTTGGCCGCCAACGCCTTATACATGCAAGCGATCGCGTCCTCCCAACGCCGATCCTTCCCCTCATCGTATGACATGCACAACCTTCCCGTGTTGAGTGCGCCAACACTCTTTCCTGCCTCGCAGGGTGTTGACAAGCCATTGACTTGAGCTGTGATGCACTTTAGTTTGCATTTCAAACCTGTTGGAAGATCATCATGACCGCTACCGATCACCAGTCCCAAGTCGCCGAAGACTTAGCTTTCGCAAAAAAGATGGCCCTAGCCGGGCAAACATCGCCCTTAGTTTCGGGCCGATTCTTTCTGTTGTGGGGCGGCCTGGCTTGCCTCGCGCTGCCCGCACATTGGACAGTGTTGCAGGGCATGTGGGGAGATCGCGGTTATCTGATCGGCTTCATTTGGCTCGTCTTTGGCGTGGTGGGCGGCGTGGCCAGCATTCCGCTTGGCCGCACGGTCAAAGGCGTTCCTGGCGTCAACTCGGCCGGCAACCGCGCAACCGAAGCGGTGTGGACAACATCGGCGATCGTGATCACCGTGTTCGCCATCGCCCTGACCGTGCGCACTGTCGTCGAAGCGCGAGGCTCCCATGGCGCCAACGTAAGTGTGGCGGATTTTGACATGATTTGGGCAGTGGTGTTCGCCTGTTACGCGATCTCATTTTTCGTATCCGCCCGCATCGCCCTGATCCGGTGGATGTACGCCACCAGCGCAGGGTCGATCGTGGCCGTGGCGGTCATCACCGCCCTGGCCGGCTACCAACACCTCCCCCTCATTGTCCTGGGTTTCACCGGCGTGCTTGTGATGGCGCCTGGTCTGGCGCTCGTCCGCAACGAACCCCAAGCCCCCAGCGACGACGAAGCATGACCAACCTCGACATCAACGCAGTCGACGATGTGATCCATGGCCGTTTGCGGTTGGGCATTATGGCCTACTTATCGACGATCAACCCAGCCTCGTTCAGCGAACTCCAAGCCAAACTGCAAACCACCAACGGCAATCTGTCGACTCATTTGCGCAAGCTTGAAGACGCCGGCTACGTCGAGCAGGAAAAGAAGTTCCAAGGCCGCCGCCCGCTCACCCTCGTGCACATGACGACAGGCGGGCGCAAAGCCTGGCTGAACTACCTCGACGTGTTACGCACCGTGTTGGAGTGAACGCACCAGCATCACCGCCAACCAAAGCGCGTCAGTTCGCCGACCGGCCGCCGCACGCCCGCAAATCATCAAGATCAAGCTCACCCGCGTCTCCGCAACGCCGCCAGCTCAGATCCCGTTGCACAAACGCCTCATCGACCAGTCCACGATCCTCGGCCCACACGGCGCGCGCATCCGCGCCATCTTTGGTTTGATCAGCGCCTTCCAGCACGACGGCGTAACGCCGCGTCGCCCGCCGCGCATACACCTGCACGCTCCAGCCCTCAGGCAGGGTCACGCGTGACCCTGCAAGGCGTTGCGCCGTTGCGAGCGCATCTTCTTCGCCGCGGCCGATGACGAAGGTCCCCAGCACCGTGCGCCAGGCAACCCGTCCCGACTCAACTTCCGCTGCCTGGGCGATCTCGGAGGGCATCGCCCAAGACTGGGTCTGCACCAAGGCTTGTTCGCGCAGGGATTGTTGCAACAGATAGTCCGAGTACGTGTCCAGCGAGCCCTCCTGGATCCGCGCCAAAGGCGGTCCGGCGACCACCGGATCATCCGTCATCACTTCAGGAGCCGCCGCCAAGTCGCGGTTCAACTGCTCCTCAGCCTCGGAATCGATTTCCAGCGCTTGACTGCACCGCAGCGCAAATTCAGCGGCGACGTTGGTCAGCTGATCAGCGTAGGTCGCGTCATTGTAGGTGTCGCGCAGCTTGGTCGCGGCCCGGTCGGCCAAATCAAGGAAGGTGGCGTTGCGCGGCGTGCATTCCTTCACATCAAGATCACGGATCAGCTCGCTGTAAAACTGGATCAGATCTTGCTCAGATTCCCGTCGGTCGTTGACATACGTGCCATAGCCCAAGACCGCACTGACAGCTAGTCCAACGATCGCCAACACGGCTTGCATCAAACCATTCATGTTGATGTCGGGCGGCGCCCGCTCCCTTCCCACTGTGCCGGCACCCTATCCCCGGCGCGCAGGCCACGCTACCGCAAAAGCCGGCTGTGCTTCACCGATCATCACAGTGGGACCAGACAGCCGCACGCGCTAAGGTCAGCCACGCCTCACTATCGCCAGCTTGACCATTGACGGTAAAGCGCAACCGCTACGCACCGCATGGGGGACCCGGCCATGGTTTTGACCGTCGCCACCAACGACACCGCCTTGGAACACGCCGCCCATGTCGGCTTGTTGTATGAGCCGTTTTGCGCACCCATCAGCGAAGCCATGAACGTCGGCGAGGGCGAGCATGTTCTCGACATGTGGAGCCGCGCTGGTGATCTGCTGCGTCATCTGGCCAAGGCGCGCCCCAAACCCGGCAGTCTCACCGGCCTCGACCCCGACGCGCCCTTCGTGTTCCTCGCCGAGGAGCGCTATGGCGACATCGGCGTGTCTTGGCGGTGCGGCACGCCGTGGAACCACCCGTTTCGCGAGGGCAGCTTCGACGTGCTGGTCAACGCCTTTGGGCTGCACGAGAACGCCGACGATGACCTGGCCAAGATCCGCTTCACCTTGAAGCGTGGTGGGCGTGTGGTTCTGGCGACCTGGCGCACCGGGCTCCCCGGCGACCCGCGCCGGGTCATCGCGGAAATCCTCGACCGCCACCTCGGCGCAGAGGTGTCAGGGCCTTACATCGCGCAGTTTGGCTTCGGCTCGCCATCCTTCTTGAAGCGGTTGGCCAACGCGGCGGGTTTCACCGAAATCGGCGCCGCCACGCGGCGCACCACAGCTGAGTTCCAGTCCATCGAAGTGCTGTTGAGCGCCGAGCTGACCGCCATCAACCGCCAAGACCATCTCAGCGAGGGTCAGCGTGTGGCCATCGCCGCTGAGGCCCGCAACCGCTTACGCAGCCGCATCAAAAGCGGGGGGCGCGTCGCCATCCCGCTTGAGGCCGTGATCGTTCGCGGCCGCCGCATGGACTAGACCGCGGGCCTAGACCTGCATGGCCCAACCTTCGACCGCCATGGCCGCCTGGCGCACAGCCTCCGTTCGTGTCGGATGAGGATGAATGGTCCGCGCGAGGTCTTCCGACGACGCGCCAAACTCCAACGCCAACACAGCTTCCGCGATCAACTCGCCCACGCCGGCGCCAATCATATGCACGCCAAGGATCTCATCGGTGTCCTGATGCGCCAAGACTTTGACAAAACCTTCTGTCTCGTGGTTGGTCCGCGCGCGTGAGTTGGCCTGAAACGGGAACTTCCCGACTTTATAGGCCACACCTTCTTGCTTGAGCTGTTCTTCGGTTCGACCAACCGTCGCCACTTCGGGATTAGTATACACAACGCCCGGCACGACATCATAGTTGACATGACCCGCGCGCCCGGCAATCAGCTCAGCGCACGCCACGCCATCGTCTTCGGCCTTGTGCGCCAACATGGGGCCGTGAATGCAGTCGCCAATCGCCCAAACGCCCTGCGCGCTGGCGCGAAACTGGTTGGTGACGATAAACCCGCGCTGATCGGTTTCAACGCCGACCGCCTCCAGGCCCAACCGCCAGAGAGTCACACCCAGTGCAATCAGCAGCACGA
>CAZADA010000008.1:0-10963 GCA_964483775.1 uncultured Caulobacterales bacterium | reverse complement strand
CGCCCAATCGACACCAGCACCACGTCCGCCTGAAGCGTGCGCGCCGCGCCGCCATCGGCAGGCTCGATCTCCACACTGACCGAATTGCCTTGATTGGTGACAGAGGTCACCTTCTGCCCGAGCGCAAACGCCAATCCTTGCTTTTGCAAGATGCGTTGGAACTGTTTGGAGATTTCCCCATCCATCCCCGGAGTGATCCGATCCAGATACTCCACAACCGCGACTTGAGCCCCCAATCGGCTCCACACCGATCCCATTTCCAAGCCGATATAGCCCCCGCCGATCACCACCATCCGGCCGGGCACGCTGGTCAGCGACAACGCACCGGTCGAGGACACAATGCGATGCTCATCGATCTCAACCCCGGGCAAAGTCGCCACCTCAGATCCGGTTGCGATGACGATGTTGCGTGTCGCCAAGGTCTGCGTCACCGCGCCATTCGGACCAAGAACCTCCACCCGCCCTTGGCCGGCGATGCGGCCAAACCCGGCGATGTGATCAACGTTGTTTTTGCGAAACAGGAACGCCACGCCATCGGTGAGCCCCTTCACCGCGTCCTCTTTTTGACGCAACATCTGTTGGAGGTTGAGCGACACCCCGCTCACATCAATGCCAAGACCCGCAAAGTCTGTCGTGGCCGCAGCATACAGCTCTGAGGCGTGCAGCATCGCTTTGGATGGAATGCACCCCACATTCAGGCACGTCCCGCCCAGCTTGTCCCGCTTTTCCACGCACGCGACCTTGAGGCCAAGCTGAGCGGCGCGGATGGCGCAGTTGTAGCCGCCGGGTCCGCCGCCAATAATGACAACGTCATAGGTGTCCTGGGAGTCCGCCATGGAAGCCGCCTTCGTGATGCTCATGCCGAGAGGGAATGTAGGTGCGCCGCGAGACTACGCCCGTTCCCCGCGCGGTCAACTGCGCGATCGGTCCCAGCCCCACAGGACGGCGCCATAATGCCCACAACGCCCCCCGCCAACCCTGCACGACCCGCGATGGCGCCAGCCCGAGCCAGGGGTAAACGGGACGCGTCGGGCCGCGGCTCCGGCTTTGGTTGTGACGTCTAGCGCGACGCCTAAAGATCCAGCACCAGGCGTTCGGGATCTTCGATGCACTCTTTGACGCGCACCAAGAATGTCACGGCCTCTTTGCCATCGACGATGCGGTGATCATAGGTCAGCGCCAGATACATCATGGGACGCGCGACAACTTCGCCGTCCACGACGACGGGACGTTCCTCGATCCGGTGCATGCCCAGAATGCCAGACTGCGGCGCATTCAAGATCGGCGTTGACATAAGCGAGCCGAACACCCCGCCATTGGTAATGGTGAACGTGGCGCCCTGCATATCGTCGAGCTGCAGCTTACCCTCGCGCGCCTTGGCGGACAGGGCGGCAATGTCCATTTCAATGCCGCCAAGCGTCAGCCGGTCGGCCCCGCGCACCACCGGCACAACCAGCCCTCGGTCGGTCCCGACGGCCACGCCAATATCATAGTAGTTCTTATAGATGATCGAGTCGCTGTCGATCTCGGCGTTGACCGCGGGAACATCCTTAAGAGCTTGGATCACGGCTTTGACGAAAAAGCTCATAAAGCCGAGTTTGATACCGTGCTTTTTCTCAAACTCGCCTTTGAACCGCTTGCGCGTTTCCATGATGGCGGTCATGTCCACATCATTGAATGTGGTCAGCATGGCCGCCGTGTTTTGCGCTTCTTTCAGGCGCTTAGCGATGGTCTGACGCAATCGGGTCATGCGCACACGTTCTTCGCGCGGTCGCAGTTCGCGTGGCTCGGTCTCGGCTGGACGCAACGCCGCGGGCGGCGGGGCGGCGGCGGGAGCCGGAGCTTGTGCCGCCTGCAGCGCATCGGCCTTGGTGATACGCCCGCCGCGGCCGGTCCCGCGAACATCCTCGGCCGACACGTTGTTTTCTTCCATGACCCGGCGAGCCGACGGCATGGCGCGGCCAGCTGATGAGCTCGCCTCGCTCGACGCCGCGCTCGCCGCAGCTGGCGCTGGCGCCGGGGACGCCGCCGATTGGGCGGGCGCTGGGCTGGCGCTCGCAGCGCCGCCGACGCCAGGCTTCAGCCGAGCAATGACAGACCCTACAGTGACCGTGTCGCCTTCCTTAACCACCAACTCGGCGATCGCGCCGGCCTGCGGCGCTGGAACCTCGACAGCGACCTTATCGGTTTCAATCTCAACCAAAGGCTGATCGGGTTGAACCTGCTGGCCAACCTTGACCAACCACGCCCCGATCGTGCCTTCGGCGACCGATTCGCCCATCTGCGGGATCACCACGTCGATGACCTGCCCGACGCCGCTCGCAGCCCCATTGCTCGCCGGCGCCGGAGCGGGAGCCGGTGATGCGGGCTTGGGAGCGGCGGCGGTCTCGGGCGCGGGCGCGCTCGCCGGAGCTTGCCCCCGTGCAGCGCCGGCGCCAATCCGTCCGAGCACGGCGCCAATTTCAACCGTCGCCCCTTCACCGGCGACGATCTCGCCAAGCACGCCGTCTTCGGGGGCCGCAACTTCAAGCGTCACCTTGTCGGTTTCCAACTCGACCACAGGCTCGTCTTTCGCCACCGCTTCGCCCGGCTTCTTCATCCAAGACGCCACGGTGGCCTCCGTGACGGATTCGCCCAAAGTCGGCACCAGGATATCGGCCATTGTCTGTGTCTCCTTCACCCCGCGTTACGCGAGCGCCTCGTCCAAAAAGCGGGCGCGTTCATCTAGGTGTTTACGCATCAAACCCGTCGCCGTCGACGCTGCAGGCGGCCGGCCGACATAACGAACGCGATTGGCTTGCCCGCCAACCTTGCCCAGCACAAACTCGAGATTGGGTTCAATGTAAGACCACCCACCCATATTGCGCGGCTCTTCTTGACACCACACCATATCGGCCTGCTTGAACCGTGAGAGCTCTTTGATCAACGAGCGCGCCGGCACAGGATAAAACTGCTCGACGCGCAACACGTACACATCGTCGATCCCGCGGTTTTCCCGCTCTTCGATCAAATCGTAATACACCTTGCCCGAGCATATAACGACCCGGCGGATCTCAGCATCCGGCTTGAGTTCGATCGTCGTGCGCGCGCCCACGCCTTCGCTTCGGTTGGCCACGTCCGCATCGTCCCACAACACGCGGTGGAACGACGAGCCGGGGCCGAACTCGACCAAGTCAGAGACACATCGCTTGTGCCGCAGCAACGACTTCGGCGTCATGATGATCAGCGGCTTACGGAAGCGGCGGTGGATCTGGCGGCGCAACACGTGAAAGTAGTTGGCCGGCGTCGAGCAATTGGCCACCTGCATGTTGTCTTCCGCGCACAACTGCAAGAACCGCTCAAGGCGCGCCGAGGAATGCTCAGGACCCTGACCTTCATAACCGTGCGGCAGCAGCATCGTCAGACCTGACAACCGCAACCATTTGCGCTCACCCGAACTGATAAACTGGTCAATAATGACCTGCGCCCCGTTCACGAAGTCGCCAAACTGGGCTTCCCAAAGAACCAACGTGTTCGGATCGGCCAGCGAGTACCCGTATTCAAATCCAAGGACCGCCTCTTCCGACAACATCGAGTCGATGACTTCATAGCGCGCCTGTCCCTCGCGCAAATGATTAAGCGGCGTGTAGCGCTCTTCGGTCGCCTGATCGACCACATGAGAATGACGCTGTGAAAACGTCCCCCGTCCAGAGTCCTGTCCCGACAGGCGGACCGGAAAGCCCTCATCAAGCAGACTGGCGAACGCCAAGTGTTCCGCGGTCGCCCAATCAAGGCCGTGTCCCGCCTCGAGCATTTCGCTGCGGCGCTTGATCACCCTGGCCAAGGTGCGGTGCACGTTGACGGCGTCCGGAATGGTCGTCATCGCCCGGCCGAGAGTCTGCAGTGTGTCCATGGCGACGGCGGTCTCGCCACGACGATCATCGTCCTGCGGCAAGCCAATATGAGACCAGAGCCCGTCGAGCCAATCCGCTTTATTGGAGTTGTACGTTTCGCCTTTAGCAAACTCTTCGTCGAGGAATTGTTCGAATTCTGCGATCCAGTGATCCATCTCACCAGACTCTAGCACTCCCTCGCGCACCAGCCGATCAGTATAGATTTCGCGAACAGTTTTCTGCTCTCCAATTCGCTTATACATGATCGGTTGCGTAAAGGAGGGATCATCGCCTTCATTGTGGCCGTAGCGGCGATAGCAGAACATATCAACGACCACGTCTTTACCAAACAGCTGCCGGTATTCCGTGGCCACTTTCGCGGCGTAGGTCACCGCTTCAGGATCATCACCATTCACGTGAAAGATCGGCGCTTCCACCATCAACGCCACATCGGACGGATAAGGCGACGACCGGCTGTCTTTCGGACTCGTGGTAAAGCCGATTTGGTTGTTGACGATGTAGTGGACCGTCCCGCCCGTACGGTGCCCCTTCAAGCCCGACAGGCCCAGACATTCCGAAACGATGCCCTGGCCGGCGAAAGCCGCATCGCCGTGCAACAACAGCGGCATGACGGGGCGTCGATCATAGCCCGTCCCGGTCTCATTGGGCTTTCCGATTTGGGTCTGCTTCGCCCGCGCCTTACCGAGCACAACCGGGTTCACCGCTTCAAGGTGAGACGGATTCGCCGTCAAGGACAGGTGGACCGAGTTGCCGTCAAACTCGCGGTCCGAGGATGCGCCGAGATGGTATTTGACATCCCCCGAACCATAATCATCCGCCCCAAGCGTATCGCCGCCTTGGAACTCGTGAAAAATAGCGTGGTAGGGCTTGCCCATCACCGCGCCGAGGACATTGAGCCGTCCCCTATGGGGCATGCCGATAACGATTTGCTCCACACCCATGGCGCCGCCGCGCTTAATGATCTGCTCGAGCGCCGGGACCATCGCCTCGCCGCCGTCAATGCCGAACCGCTTGGTGCCGGGAAACCGCTTGTGCAGGAAGCGCTCGAAGGTCTCGGTCTCCATCAAGCGACGCGCAATGGCTCGCTTACCATCGCGGGTAAACGACACGCCTTTGTCCGGACCTTCGATCCGCTCTTGAATCCACTGCTTCTCGGTGGGATTGGAGATGTGCATGAACTGCACGCCCATGGTCGACGCGTAGGTGCGCTGCAAGATGTCCAGCATCTCGCGCACGCTCGCCGTCTCCAGCCCCAACACGCCGCCGATGTAGATCGGCCGGTCAAGATCCTGGGGGCCAAACCCATAGGTCGCCGGATCAAGCTCGGGCTGATCGCCGAAATCCGACAGTTTGAGCGGGTCAAGGTCAGCAGCCAAATGTCCCCGGATCCGAAAGGCCCGGATCATCATCAACGCCCGTATGGAGTCTTGGGTTTCCTGGCGCACATCCGTCGGCGCTGCGCGCACAGGCTGTGGCGCTTCCAGGGCGGCCCGACCCGACGTCTCGGCTGTCACCTCAGGCCCGGCGGCCGGCGCGCCCACAAAGCTCGAGCCATTGAGCGCGTTCGTTAGGTCATCATCCTCACGCGGCGGCCAGTCTTTGCGTTCCCACGAGGCGCCTTCGGCCGACCGAATCGCCTCAGCGGCGCGATCGCCCAACTGTTCAAAAAACGCGCGCCAACTCGGATCGACGGACTGCGGGTTCTCCATGTATTGCGCCAACAATTCTTCAACATACGACGCGTTGCCGCCGTACAAGAACGCGGTTTGCAAGAGAGCGTCATTGAGATCGCTACGGTCGATGTCAGACATATTGGCCACAGTCTTTTGGCTACGAGGCGCGCGCCGGCGCCACAGGGGGATAACATGCCAAGCGTCGTACGCGCCGCCGTGCGTGTCGAGTGCATCGTGAGCGCACCATGCCCGGTTCGGCTGACCCGACTGGCTATAGGCTGTTAGCTGGGTTCACACAACGCTTGCGACAAGTCGCGTTCACCGGATTGATCGTTCTGATACGCGGTCTTGATATAGACGAAATACGTATCGGGATTGTGATCAATCACGGCATCAGGACCGCCGCGGATCTTCCGCAAACTGGCGTTGTCGCCGGCGGCCTCAAAAATCGTGCAGGCCTGGGAAAACGGCGCATAAGGATCATCGTCCGAGTGCATAATCAGGATCGGCGCTTCAATATCGGTCACGCGATGAATGGTGTTGAGGTTGGTGTTCCAATACACTGCGCGGATCAAGAACATCGGCAGTCCGCGCCAACTGGCCGCGCGAATCTGCGCCGCGGCGGCGTCCGCGATATGGGTGAAGGTGCTGTCCAAAACCACCAGGCCCACATCCCGGCGTTGCGCCAAATGCGCGGCGACAGCGCCGCCCACCGAACGCCCCACCACAATCAGACGATCAGCCGACACAGCCTTGGTGTCGATCAGCCAGCGATACGCAGCTTCCGCATCGCGATGAAAGCCGCCCGCCGACGGCCGCCCTTCCGACTCGCCAAACCCCCGATAGTCGATGGCGAAAACATGAAAGCCCTCATCCACCGCCTTTTTGATCCACACCATGCGATGGCCCAGATCACCGTGCGCCGTCGGCAAGAGCAAAATGGTCGGCGCATCGTCATTGGGGTTGGGCGCCCACCACGCCGAGATCGCGACCCCGTCAGGCGCCGTCAGGGTAACCCGCTCAAAAGCAAACGAGCCCCGCATCAACAGATCGGGCCGCTCACTGACCACATTGTCGGGATAAAACACGAAGGGCGGGCGCACCCCGACATAAGCAAAGATCAACAGGCCGGCCAGCAACACCGCACCGCACGCCCCGGTAACGATGCGCACCGCCAAATTCGCGCCCGAACGCCGCATCTCACGCATATCGCCCATCCCTGGCGTCAGCGCTCCGCCGGCCAGCGAAGCGTCCATTGATCGCGCAAGTGTGCCTGAAAGCGACTTAAGCCGCCAACACTTGCTTAAGTGTCGACCCCAGCGCCGCCGGCGAGTCCGCCACCGTGATGCCCGCCGCTTGCATGGCTGCGATCTTGTCCTCGGCGCGCCCTTTGCCGCCAGAAACAACCGCGCCGGCATGGCCCATGGTCCGTCCGGGCGGCGCGGTAAGACCGGCGATAAAGCCCACCATCGGCTTGCGACGTCCGCGCAGCGCCTCGTCCTGGATGAACTGGGCGGCGTCTTCCTCCGCCGAACCGCCGATTTCGCCAATCATGATGATCGATTGGGTCTCATCGTCGGCCAGGAACATCTCGAGCACCTCGATGAACTCAAGCCCCTTGACCGGATCCCCGCCAATGCCGACCGCCGTGGTCTGCCCCAATCCGGCATTGGTGGTCTGGAACACAGCCTCATAGGTCAGCGTGCCCGAACGCGAAACAATCCCAACCGAGCCCTTGGAAAA
This sequence comes from uncultured Caulobacterales bacterium, assembly GCA_964483775.1. Classification (GTDB taxonomy): domain Bacteria; phylum Pseudomonadota; class Alphaproteobacteria; order Caulobacterales; family Maricaulaceae; genus CAZADA01. The sequence continues at coordinate 3,654 of CAZADA010000008.1, read as the reverse complement.
GATGCTGCCCGGCATGATGCCGATTTTACACGCCCCTGGCGTCAACACACCGGGACAGTTCGGCCCGATCAGCCGCGATTTTGAGCCTTCCAAGGCCCGGCCAACGCGGACCATATCGAGCACCGGAATGCCCTCAGTGATGGTCACGATCAACGGAATTTCAGCGTCGATCGCCTCGAGGATGGCGTCCGCAGCAAACGGCGGGGGCACGTAGATCACCGTGGCGTTGGCGCCCGTGCGCGCTTTGGCGTCACGCACCGTATCAAAGACCGGCAGGCTCGCACCGCGAGCCGCGTCTGGCGCTGCGTCCGTCGCCGCCCAGGTCGAACCGCCTTTGCCGGGCGTGCACCCCGCAACCATTTTCGTGCCATAGGCGATGGCCTGTTCGGTGTGGAATGTACCGGTCTTACCAGTAATGCCCTGGCAGATCACTTTGGTGTTTTCATCAACAAGAATGGACATGGACAAGACCTAAAGACGTTTTGGGGTTTCAACAGTAAGTGCGCTATCCGCATCACCAGTGTTCAACGTTGACGCCGGCTCAAACATCACAACGACCGGCTCGTGCGTCAGAGCGCGCGGACGATGCTCGACCGATCGGGGCACAACGAGAAACTCGCCTTCACCCAGCTCAACGTCGCCATCACGAAACTCGATGGCGATCCGACCGCGCAGGACCAAAAACGCCTCGTCTTCGTCGGCGTGCGCGTGCCAATCAAATGAGCGCCCGAACTTTGCAAGTTTGACTTGGGAGTCATTGACATCGCCGGCGATATGCGGATCGAAAACCTGGTCGATGCGCGCATCCGCGGCCGCCAACAGGTCGATCTTGGCCGGCGGCATCACGCCGCGACCCGAACGGCGGCGACAATCTTTTCCGCCGCGTCGTCAAGGTCATCAGCGGAGATCACGTTAAGATCGCTCTCGTTGATGATCTGCTTGCCAAGCTCCACATTGGTGCCCTCAAGCCGCACCACCAACGGCACCTGGAGCCCGACTTCGCGCACGGCGACCAAGATCCCGCGTGCAATCACATCACACCGCATGATTCCGCCGAAGATATTGACCAATATCCCTTTAACATTCGGATCAGACGTGATGATCTTAAACGCCGCCGTCACTTTCTCTTCTGACGCGCCGCCGCCAACATCAAGAAAGTTCGCAGGCTCAGAACCCTTCAACTTGATGATGTCCATTGTGGCCATTGCAAGACCAGCGCCGTTCACCATACAACCAATGTCGCCATCAAGAGCGATGTAAGCCAAATCATACTTGTTGGCTTCGATTTCCTTGTCGTCTTCTTCGGTAATGTCACGCAATTCGACAATGTCGGGGTGTCGCCCTAGCGCGTTGCCATCAAACGAAACCTTAGCGTCCAAGACCCGAAGATCGCCATCCTCCATAACAATCAGAGGATTGATCTCAAGCAGAGCCATTTCTTTTTCAGTAAAAGCGCGATAGAGCTGGCCCATCAGCGTCACGCATTGCTTAACTTGGTCCCCCTTCACCGCAAGCGCATCAGCAATCACCCGGCCAACATAAGGTTGGTAACCCGCCGCTGGGTCGACATGCACCGTGACAATTTTCTCAGGCGTTGAGGCCGCGACTTCTTCGATGTCCACACCGCCTTCTGTGGAACACACATAGGCGATCTGGCCATTGGCGCGGTCAACCAGCATCGACAGATACAGTTCCCGCGCGATGTCAGCGCCATCTTCGATGTAAAGACGGTTCACTTCCTTGCCGCGTAGATCCGCCAAAGCAATGGGATTGCCCGACGCATCGGTCGTCTTGCCGTCCTGCAAATAATGGTAGCGTGGATCGGTTTGATTGGTGACGAGTGTGCGTCCGAGCATTTGCTCCACATGGCCGCGCACCTCATCAACGCTGTGCGCCAAACGCACACCGCCTTTGTCGCCCGCCTCAGCTTCTTTGAACCGGCCCTTGCCACGCCCCCCAGCATGGATCTGGCTTTTCACGACCCACAACGGCCCGGGCAACTGAGCCGCGGCGTCAGCCGCATCGGCCACCGAAAACACAGGATGGCCTTCGGCCACAGGCGCGCCGTACGACTTTAACAGCGCTTTGGCTTGGTATTCATGGATGTTCATCGCCGCAACCTTGTGCGTTGGATCGAAATCAGGCGGGAAGACACGGCGCTGACCAGCGCCATGCGGATGTATACACCAGCCTTGCCGCAGCGCAACGCGATGCGCAAGCGCTCGTTAACTGGAGGACTTGGGTCCATCCTTGTCCGGCGGCGGATCATCGGCCGGCGCTGCGGCCTCACCCGGCAACGCGTCGGTCTCACGCGGGGCGCTCGCAGGCGCCTCGGTCTCATCGTCCTCACCAGCCTGGCGTCGCCGCGCAGCGGTGTCTTTGAGCGACTGCGCCGCCGCGCGCGCGCCGCGGACCAAAGAGGCGGCCCGCTCGCCCACCCCGCTCGCCGCTTTCACCGCGGCATCCAGGGCCCGTGGCTGGGACGCCTCGCGGCCGCGGGCAAAGGCGTCGACATGCCCGTCATCCTCGCCGGGCGAGCGCGGATCAAGATGCGCGTGGGCGAGAGAGCGGGCCAAGACCGGCGCAAACAGGACCTTGTTCTCCGCCGGAGTGGGCGCATGGCGCGCTCGATACCGAAACATCAACAGCGCCAAGCTCGCATGAGCCAAAGCCGCAAACCAAAACAGCGCCTGCGGTAAGGCCGCCAAAGCCAGCCCGCCAATGAGCGGACCGAGCACTGCGCCGGCCGCCCAGATCATCAACAGTCCGCCCGAAACGGCGATCATCTGATCACGCGGCGCGCGATCGGCGGCCTGGGCGATGCTAACCGCAAAAATGTTGAACGCACCCGCACCCCAAATGGCGGCGACAGCCAGACCGAGCGGAAACAGCATGCTCACCGAAAGCGGGATGATCGACAACGCCAACGCCGCGAACGCCGCCATACCCGCAGCAAAACCGACGACGAACCGCCGATCCACCCGATCAGAAGCGATGCCGAGCGGAAACGCTGCAACGATCGCCCCGATGAAATAGGCGGCGTTAAACGCTGCGGCGGGCGTCACCAGATTATCCGGCGCCGCATCGCCGGCGCTGACGCGCTGGGCCACATAGAGCGCCGATAACGACAGAACCGCAGTGTTCACCAGCCCGCTGACAAACGCCCCCGCCACAGCCGACGGTGCAATGCGCGCGATGTGGAGCGGCCCCATGGGCGGTTCGGCGGGTGGCGCCGGCGGGGCCTTTTTGGTCAGCACGATGGGCGTCAGCGCCAAAGCAAAAGCAATGCCTGCAACAAGAAAGCCGCCAAGCTCAGGGCTCTGTTGGGGAAACAGAAACGGACCGATGATCAGGCCCAGCGTGGCCGTGACATAATACGCGCCAATGAGTTGGCCGCGCCGATGCCCGTGACTGGCCGTCGCGATCCAGCTTTCGCCGGCTGTGAACAGCCCCGCAACAGCCGCACCCGTCAAAATGCGCATCAGCGCCCACACCGCCGGTGGCCAACTGAACACCAACAACAAGCTCGTCACACAGGCGATCGCCGCGCAGAACGCAAAAGCGCGAATGTGCCCGATGGCATGGACGATCCGAGGCGCAAAATAGGCCCCCGCCACAAAGCCGCCGCCGTAACACGCGGCCACCACGCCAACC
>CAZADA010000007.1:0-42937 GCA_964483775.1 uncultured Caulobacterales bacterium | reverse complement strand
GACCTTCGCCCAACGCTGGGTGCCCAGTTACGGCCTTGGCAGTTTGACCGCGACGATGTTGCCGTACTCGATCTGGATGTTGATTACGGGGCTATTGTTGACCTTTGCTTGGGTGTACGCCGACCTCCCGCTCGCCCCGTTTGTCAGCGTCGAATACGTCGGCGCAGCGCCGGAACCGACGCCTGCGCCCTAGCGTCGGTTGACACCGCCCAGCAGTCCTCGCCGGCATCGCGACTTGCCTTTTGCCGCAGTGCAGCGCATGTCCGGTTGAGGAACGCTGCGCGAGAACCCGTCCATGCCAGATCAATTGCGTAACATCGCCATCATCGCCCACGTCGACCACGGCAAAACCACCCTGGTCGACCAATTGCTCGCCCAGGGCGGGGCGTTTCGCGAAAACGAAGCGCGCCAAGAACGCGCGATGGACTCCAACGATCAAGAGCGCGAGCGCGGGATCACCATCCTCGCCAAGCCCACATCGGTGGTGTGGGGCGATGTGCGCATCAATATTGTCGACACGCCCGGCCACGCTGATTTCGGCGGCGAAGTCGAACGCATTTTGAGCATGGTGGATGGTTGTGTGTTGCTGGTCGACGCCAGCGAAGGCCCCATGCCGCAAACCAAATTCGTGCTGACCAAGGCCCTTGGCCTTGGGCTCAAACCCATCGTGGTGTTGAACAAAGTCGACCGCGACAGCGCCCAGCCCGACGAGGTGGTGGGCGAAGTGTTTGACCTGTTTGGCCTGTTGGGCGCCAACGAGGATCAGCTCGATTTTCCTTATCTCTACGCTTCGGGCCGTGATGGCTGGGCGTCCGACAGCCTTGAGGCGCCGCGAGAGAGCCTTGCGCCTTTGTTTGATCTGATCGTCCAACACGTGCCGCCACCGGCTGCATCCGCCAACGCCGACCAACCGTTTCGCATGTTGGCGACATTGCTGGACAGCGATCCGTTCCTGGGCCGGGTGCTCACCGGGCGCATTGAGAGCGGGGCCATCAGCGTGGGTGAGACGGTCAAGGCGCTGAACCTTGCCGGCGGTCAGGTCGAGCAGTTTCGCTTGTCCAAATTGCTGGCGTTCCGCGGCCTCAAGCGGGTTCCGGTCGACACCGCGTCAGCCGGCGACATCATCGCCGTGACGGGGATGGCGGACGCCACCGTCGCCGACACCGTCATGGCGTTGAACGCCAACGAAGCGGTGGCCGCCCCGCCCATCGACCCGCCGACCTTGGCCGTCACCATCTCCATCAATGACAGCCCCTATGCGGGACGCGACGGCGACAAAGTGCAGTCGCGCGTCATCCGCGAACGCTTGTTGCGCCAGGCTGAGGGCGATGTGGCCATCGAGGTTCGCGAGACGGCCGACAAGGACGCATTCGAAGTGGCGGGCCGCGGTGAATTGCAGCTGGGCGTGCTGGTGGAGACCCTTCGCCGGGAAGGCTTTGAGCTTTCGGTGTCGCGTCCGCGCGTCTTGATCAAGGAAGAGGGCGGACAACGGCTTGAGCCCATTGAGGAGGTCGTCATTGACGTGGACGACGAGTACTCAGGCTCGGTGATCGAAACGCTGAGCCAGAAAAAGGCGCAGGTCGTGGAGATGAAACCCTCCGGCGGGGGCAAGACCCGCATCGTCATGCACGCGCCAGCGCGTGCTCTGGTTGGCTACCACTCAGAGTTTCTGACCCAGACCCGCGGCTCGGGGGTGATGAATCGGGTGTTCCATGAATGGGCGCCCTATCTTGGCCCACTCGGCGGGCGCACGCGCGGCGCGCTGGTCTCGGCCGAACAAGGTGATGCGGTGGCCTACGCCTTGTGGAACCTGGAAGAGCGCGGCGTGCTGTTCATCGACGCTGGCGCGCCGGTTTACGAAGGCATGATCATTGGCGAAAACGCCAAGCCCGAAGACCTCGTCGTCAACCCGCTGAAGTCCAAAAAGCTGACCAACATTCGCGCCTCCGGCAAGGATGATGCGGTGAAGCTCACACCGCCGCGCCGACTGACGCTAGAACAGGCCATCGCGTGGATCGACGATGATGAGTTGGTGGAGGTGACGCCCAACGCCATCCGCGTGCGCAAACGCCACCTCGACCCGCATGAGCGCAAACGCCAAGCCAAGGCCATGGCCGAGGCGTGAGCGGCCAATCGCCCCGGGACAGTCGACGGCCGCTGACGTGGCGTATCAGGTCGGGCAAGCGTTAAGGGCGTCGGCCCAAATCCACCCGTCCAATCCGCAATGAAAAAACCGGCGTCGTACCATGGCTGCAGCCCGCAGGGATGTCAGTATCCTCGCCGCGCAACACATCGGTGACGACCAATTGGCCTTCGCCATTGTTGTAGGCCATGACGTCGAACAGTTCATTGCTAAGAATGCGACCGATGATATGGCGGACGTCATTGTCGGTGGGGCAGGGACCCGTCGTGGTGACCGTCGCCAACGACCCATCGGCGCGCGCCTCCAGGATGAACGCACGGCCGGGCAGGTTGTGCTGGGCATGCGCGATGACGTTCGGTTCTTGAGCGCTCACCGGCCGGTCCTGCCAAGAACAATGCGTGAAATCCAGTTCGTCCAAACTGTTGTCAATGCCGCGAAAGTTGGGATTGGTGAGGAAATTGACGCGCATCTCGGAAAAAAAGTTCTGCCGCACATTGCTCAACCCACCGAGCCGGCCGCCTGTGGCGTTAAGCAGCGCCTCATGAGGTTCGGGCACCCGGACACTGACGGTCACCTGCATGTCGCCGCCGCCATTACAGGTGAGCTGATAGCTGGTCTCCTGGGCGTTCGCCGCCGTCGCGAGGCTGGCCAGGACACTCAGGACAAGAACAAACCGCATGCTTTTCCCCCGAGCACCGCTCCATTGCTGCGAAGCAATACACGAAATCCGATGCCGATCGACCGTTGACCAAGAGCGTCCCCGCCATCATAGCTGCGCCTCAACAGCACGGCGGGCCGCTGGTCGACAGCACGGCCCTAGTCGTTCTCGTCATCGGTGATGTCTTGCCCAGGTGCGCCCGGCGCGAAGTGCGCGCACAAGCGCGCAAACTCCTCGAAAGTCACGTCCACCGCCGCCAACACCTTGGCGAGGCTCTCCGTGGTCGGCCATCGGGGCTTGCCGTCAGGGCCAAAGCGTTTGGACTTGTTGAACGTCGTGGCGTCCAGCCCCGCCCGGCGGGCCAGCGCTGACGTCGTCAGGGCGTGACGACCGGCCAGGGTGTCGATGGCGGCCCAGACCGCGGTGTGCGTCAACATCAGACCTTCTCCAGCCGGTGTTCGCGTTTTGGTTGTGTGGAACAAAAGTGAAATCTTGGCGAGAGTCCAGCCTCAGACCTTGACGACGGGCAGCCCGGGAGCCCACTCGGTGTCATGATCTCGTCATTCTTCACCCGGGCGCTGCGCGCGCTGCCGCCAGAGATCGCCCACGCCGCAGCGCTGCGTGGCCTGAGCCGATGGCCTATGCAAAGCGGCCAGATCGATCCGGTGCTTGAGACTGACGTGGCTGGACTGCGCCTGCGTTCGCCGATTGGTCTGGCGGCGGGCTTTGACAAGGACGCGATCGCCTACGCCGGCGCGCTGCGCGCCGGATTTGGCTTTGTAGAGTGCGGAACGGTCACCCCGAAGGCCCAGGCGGGCAATCCCAAGCCGCGCGTGTTCCGCCTGACCGCCGATAAGGCCATCATCAATCGGCTGGGGTTCAACAACCAAGGTTTGGAGCGCGCCGCCGCTCGACTGGGCCGGCGCAGTGAGACGGTGCGGAAGCTGGGGCCGGTCGGCGTGAACCTTGGCGCCAACGCGACAAGTGACGATCGGGCGAGGGACTATGCGTTGGGCCTGGAGCGGATGTGGCCGCTCGTCGACTATGTGACGATCAACATCTCATCGCCCAACACGCCTGGCTTGCGAAACCTCCAATACGGGGACGACTTGTCGGCGCTGTTGGATCGGCTCGGCGATGTTCACAGCCGCTTGGCGTGCGGCCAGGCCGGCCTGCCGGTGTTTTTGAAGGTGGCGCCGGACCTTGATGAACACGCCATCGACTCACTGGCGGCGGCCGTCGAGCGCGCCGCCTGCGTCACCGGCCTGGTGGTGTCCAACACGACCGTGTCGCGGCCCCCCCGATTGAGCAGCGCAGAGGCGGGCGGTTTGTCCGGACGACCCCTACTGGCCTCGTCAACGCGCGTGCTGGGTGCGTTCGCCCAACGCCTTGGACCGAGCACGCCCATGATTGGGGTTGGCGGCGTCGACAGCGGCGAGGCGGCCTACGCCAAGATCCGCGCCGGCGCCGCCGCGGTGCAACTCTACACCGGCCTGGTGTACCAGGGGCCCGGACTGGTCCAGCGCATCGCGCGCGAACTGGCCAGTTTGCTCAAGCGTGACGGGTTCGCCGCCCTCCAACACGCGATTGGGGCGGATCTCTAGCCGGCCGCCAGGTCGCGGACGGGCCTGTTTAACGGTTGAACTCGCTGGCTGATCTGCGCCATGCAAAGCGCCATGCAGGCGTTCGCTTTCCTCTTGTCCCGGCTGATCCTGACCCCCCAGCGCAACGGCAAACTGCGTTTGATCGAGGACTACGCCCGCAGCACGCCGGACCCCGAGCGCGGCTGGGCCATCGCTGCGATCACGCGCGATCTGACGTTCGCCTCGGCGAAGCCCGCCATGTTGCGCAACCTCATCGGGGAACGAATGGACCCGGTTTTGTTCGCCATGTCCTACGATTACGTGGGTGATCTGGCCGAAACCATATCGCTGGCCTGGCCGCAGCGACCCAACCCCGACCCTGCGCCCAGCCTCACCGATGTGGTCGCGGGCCTCACACAGGCCACCCGCGCTTCAGCGCCCAAACGCATCGAAGGTTGGCTAGACGCGTTGGACGCCGATGGGCGGTGGGCGCTGCTCAAACTGGTCACCGGCGGGCTGCGGGTGGGCGTATCGGCGCGCCTGACCAAACAGGCTTTGGCCAATCTTGGCGACAAGGACATCACCGAAATCGAAGAGCTCTGGCACGGCCTCACTCCGCCCTATGTGGAGCTGTTCAGCTGGTTGGAGGGGCGCGCGGGCAAACCCACGACCGCATCCCACGCGCCGTTTCGCCCCGTCATGTTGGCCACCACGCTGATCGACAAGGCCAAACGCGGCGAGCCCGACGCCATCGATCCGACGGTGATCACGCCCGAGACCTATGCCGCGGAGTGGAAATGGGACGGCATCCGCGTCCAGGCCGCCAGCCAGGCCGGCGTGCGCCGGCTTTACACGCGCACCGGAGACGACATCTCCCACACATTCCCCGACGTGCTGGCCGCCATGGAGTTCGAAGGCGCCATCGATGGGGAACTGTTGGTGGGCGACCTTCAGGGGGGCGTTGCGCCGTTCAACGCGCTGCAGCAGCGCCTCAATCGCAAAACCGTCACTAAGAAATTGCTGGCCGACAGCCCGGCCTTCATCCGCGCTTACGACATCCTCCATGATGGCGACGACGATTGGCGCGCGCGCCGTTTCGCCGAGCGCCGTGAGCGCCTGGAGGCGTTCATCCTCGCTGTCGGTGGTGAGCGCTTTGACCTGTCAGAACGTTTGGCGTTCGAAGATTTCGACGATTTGGCCGCCAAGCGGGCCAATCCGCCAGCCTCGGAAATCGAGGGGGTGATGCTCAAACGGTGGGACAGCGTCTACGCGCCAGGCCGCCCTAAGGGCCCGTGGCTGAAATGGAAGCGCGATCCCTATCTGGTGGACGCCGTCTTGATGTACGCCCAGCGCGGGCACGGCAAACGCTCCAGCTTCTACTCCGACTTCACCTTCGGCGTGTGGCGCAGCAACGAAAGCGGCGAGCCAGAGCTCACGCCCGTTGGAAAAGCATATTTTGGCTTCACCGACAGTGAACTTAAAGAGTTGGACAAATTCGTGCGCAACAACACCACGGATCGGTTTGGTCCTGTACGCGCTGTGGTGGCGACGCAAAAGGAAGGTTTGGTCCTGGAAGTCGCGTTTGAAGGATTAAATGTCTCGGCGCGCCATAAGTCAGGCATCGCCATGCGTTTTCCCCGAATCAACCGCATTCGTTGGGATAAGCCAAGCGCTGAAGCCGACACACTGAACGACTTACACAAATTGCTGCCATAAACTTTTCCGAACAGGGAAACTCTTCTTTAACCATACGATCCTGACCCTGGCGCCAACCGGCCCTAGGGCTGATGTGAGGGGATACCCATGGAACTGAACGCGCAATTCGTCGTGAGCTTTGCGGTGAAAGTCGCAATAGCCGCCGTCATACTGTTCGCCTCGTTCTGGTTGGCGGGCGTCATCGCACGCCTGATCCGCAAACGCAGCGAGAACAACGAACGCGTTGATGACACGCTGGCGGGTTTCTTTGCTTCGCTGGCCAAGTATGCGGTCATCACCATCGGCATCGTGTTGGCGATGCAGCAGGCTGGAATCCAAGCGACCAGCCTTGTCGCCATTCTCGGCGCGGCGACTTTGGCGGTCGGCTTCGCGCTGCAGGGGGCCCTGGGCAACCTGGCCGCCGGCGTTCTGATCATCTTCTTCCGGCCCTACAAGCTTGGCCAGTATGTCTCCATCGCAGGCGCATCCGGCACGGTGAAAGACATCACCTTGTTCACCACCGAACTGGTGTCGGTCGACAATGTGCAGATCATCGTGCCCAACGGCGAAGCCTGGGGTGGGGTCATCACCAACTTCTCAGCCCACGAGACCCGCCGCGTCGATCTCACGTTCGGCATCAGCTACGATGACAACATCCAATCGGCCGTCGACGCCATCATGGAAGTGGTGAACGCCGATGAGCGCATCCAGTCTGAACCCGCTGAACCTTGGGTGCGGGTCATCAATCTGGGCGACAGCTCGGTCGATCTGCAGCTGCGCGCTTGGGTGAACACGGCCGACTATTGGGAGGTGCGCTTCAACACCCTTCGCCGCGTGAAAGAAGTGTTCGACGACCGCAACATCGAAATCCCGTATCCGCATTCGGTCGAGATTCACAAGGAAACCGGGTCGTCCGAAGCAGCCTAAGGGCTGATCAACCCACCCGTATGGTTACCGCAGCGTTGGCGGAATCCCCGCCAGTTCGCTCGGAGAATCAACGCCGTTTACATGCCGACAGCTTAGGGTCAGGGCACCATTGGTTGCCGAGAACGACGCCATGACCGCCCCGACCCGAGCTGACCTTGCCGATATCCGAGTTCTCGTCGTCGACGACAACGCCTTTTTGCGCGGGCTGTACGCCGACATGTTGCTCCAGTCCGGCGTCAAACAGGTGTCCGTGGCGGCCGACGGACGACAGGCCATCGAAGATATCCCGTACCAGCGTCCCGACGTGGTCTTTTTGGACTGGTGGATGCCCGGCATGTCGGGGCTAGAGCTGATCAAATGGATCCGACAATCGCCAACGTCGCCATGCCAAGACGTGGGCGTGATCCTCGTCACCACCGCAAGCTCGCCTGATGTCATCCGCCAGGCGCGCGACGCCGGCGTCTCTGAGTTTCTGGTCAAGCCCGTCAGCTTTGGCGCCATCATCTCGCGTCTGGGTGCGGTGGTGAACAACCCCCGCAAGTTCGTGCGCAGCCACAGCTATGTCGGTCCATGTCGGCGACGCTACAACGATCCAGCCTATGCCGGCGATCAGCGTCGACTGGATGATCCGATCGTGATCGACGCCGATCAATCCGCCTGGGACGCGGTGAGCCACCGACTGAAATCGGAGGTCCGCATCCTGCGCGCCATGCTCGACAAGTTCGACTTCTCAGACCGCGCCGTCCTGCGCATGTTCCGCGAGCACATTCGCAAGTTGACCGATTTCGCGGTGCGCCAGGAGGACGACGCCGTCGCCCAAAGCGCTGAGTCCTTGATTGAATACGTCAACGCGGTTGGCGCCTCCAACAGCCCGCTGCAAATCGACGTTGTCGACGTCCATCTGACCACGCTTGAAGAGCTCAGCTCGATCATCCCCGAACACCCCGCACGTCAATCGGTCGTGAAAGGGCTGCGACAGGTCGTCGACAAGCGGCTCGGCCGCTCCGTGGTGGGATAAAAACAATCGGTCGGACGCCACCTGCGCCTTTCGCTAACTCAACGCGGCCGCCATGGCGCGCCCCAGCTGATCGCCCGACGTCCACGCCGCCTCCACACGCGGCCCGATCCGCCAATCCCCACAGGCGCCAACGGCCAGGCTTGCATCCCACGAAAACGGGCTCGAGGCAGGCTGGTCGACCTGCGCGAACCGCCAACGGTGCGCGTGGGCCCAGTTTGGATCACCGAGGCCGCTGAGCGACCCAAACGCCTGCACCAGCGTGTCGGCGACGTCATCGGCTGGGTCTTCGAGGTGTCGCCTCGACCAATCCGCCGTCGCATGGAGGACCCAACCACCCGTGGCGGCCCGGCCCGGCTTGGAGCTCTCGCGCGCAACCCAGGCCAGCGGCCCCGCATCCACCGCCCCGGCGTCGAAACCAAGATCACGATCCTCAGCAAAATGCGCCATCACCGACCAGCACGGTTGGCTCCGCGCCGCAGCCGCTTCGCGAGCTTGCTGGGGTGCGATCGAGCCCAACAGGTCGACGGCCTGTTCTGCGGGCGTGGCGCAAACAACCGCATCAAAAGGTCCAGCCTCCGCGCCGTCTTCAAACACCAACCGCCAGGCGCCGCCACGCCCAAGCGTTTGCGACACGCGCGCGCCAAACCGCACATCAAGCCCAGTCAACGCAGCGCGAACCAGACCATTCATGCTCGGCGCGCCCACCCAACGCGGCGAAGAGGGGGTGACCGCCCGCGTTTCAGCGCCCAGGCCCACAAAGCGAGCGTCCCACACCGCGCAGTGGCCAGCCGTACGCCAGGTCCCGAGCGCGGCGGCGAAACCCTCGCTCCGCGCCGTCACATATTGCGCGCCATGATCAAACCGCAGCTCGCCCTGCGGGGCCGACACGCGCCGCGTTGACATGCGCCCGCCCGGACCCCGGCCCTTGTCAAAAAGGGTGACGGTGTGACCGCGTGAGGTCAGCGCCTGGCCGCACGCCGCCCCCGCCATGCCCGCACCAATGATGCCAATTTTCATGATGGTGTCCCGTAGGCCGAGCGAGAAAACCGGGAGGCGCGGATAGACCCACGCCCAATCCGTATGCATAGACACTGGCATGCATAGGCCAGTTTGGGCGCGCGCGGCGACCCGTGACGTGCTGATCTCATGCAAAACGCTTGTGGTGGCGGGGCTCGGCGCAGGGCTGTTTGTTGCGCTCAGCTTGCCCCTGCCATGGCTGTTGGGCGCTGCTGTGATGGTGGGAATTGTTGGACGCCGCACCACCTTGCGCATCGCCTCGCCCGTGCGTCATGCCGCGCTGGTGGCGCTCGGCCTGCAGATCGGTTCGGCGCTCACACCCGAAACCGCCAACCGCATCGCGCAACTGCCCATGATCGCGCTGGGGCTGGCCGCCGCCACGATAAGCGCTATGGCGATGGGGTATTTGGTTTATCGCCGGGCCGCGCGCTGGGACCCACAAACAGCCTTTCTGGCCGCCGCGCCGGGAGCTTTGTCATACATTCTCGTCGCCGCCCAGGACGCACGGGTCGACATGGGACGGGTCATGATGGCCCAGGCCCTGCGGCTGGGAGTCTTGATCGTCGTTGTTCCGCTGGCGTTTTCGTCCACGGCCCCGGCGGCGAGCGACCTCGACATCTGGACGCCGCCAGAGGCCGTGATCGCCACCGCGGCTGGCGTCAGCGCAGCGGCGGCTTTGCACGCGATCAGAGCCCCCGTCGCATGGCTTGTTGGCCCCGCCGTGGCCGCAGCAGGGCTCGCTCTGGCCGGCGTAAACGATGGATCCCCGCATCCGTTTGCGTTCAACGCGTCGCTGGTGGTGTTGGGCGCTGTGGCCGCCACGGGTATGGGCGGCGGAGGGGGCGCACCACACTGGCGCCGGGATCTGGGCGTGATCGTGCTGGGCACAACGGTCATGTTGGGCGCCGCCCTCGCCGTGGCGTGGATGATCGCCCACATCGCCGCGGTCGCGTTTCCCGCTCTTGCCCTTGCTTACGCGCCCGGCGGCTTTGAGGTCATGATCGCGCTCGCCGCGGCCTTGGCGCTGGAGCCGGCCCTGGTTGGCGCAGCGCATGTGGTGCGGATATTGGCGTTGATTGTTGTGTTGCCGCCTCTGTTTGCCCGATTGGCCGGGCCGCGCGCTGATTCAGGGCCGCCTGCGACCAATGCGCCGCCCCCTGACGCCGGCCGAGACGCGACCTAAGTGTGAGGTCATGAAAGACGAAAACCCAGGTCCGACGCCTCATCCCGTCACCATGTTTCATGACGGCGCGTGCCCGTTGTGCTCCCAAGAGGTGGCGTATTATCGCCGCACGGACGCCGATGGCCGGATCCGCTTCTGCGACGCCGCCGATCCACGGACCGCCGCTGACCTTGCTGAGGCGGGCCTCACCCAAGAGGCAGCCCTCAAGCGGCTCCACGTCCGCCGGGCCGATGGCCGCGTGGTGTCAGGCGCGCGCGCGTTCGTCGAGGTGTGGCGCCAGTTGCCTGGGTGGCGTCATGTCGCGCCCATCGCCAGCGCCCCGCCAGTGATATGGATGTTGGAGCTCGGCTATCGGATGTTTTTGCCGTTCCGCCCCGTCGTCGCCAAACTGATGCGCCGAGAGCCGAGCTAGTCGTCGCGCCAGCGCCTCAGCTCCGGTTGAAACGAAATAACCGTTCTGAAAGTTCAAGTTACGGCAAGATGACAATGTGTCCACCTTACCGCATTGTCATCCTGAACGCAGGATAAATGGGCCATAACCCTCTGGCGCTGATCAAGAAACACACAACGGCGCAGTCGGTCGAAACGAGGATAACGCCCATGCCTGTCGGCTCCCGCCAGCTTAACAGCTGAGCGAGCCCGCATTCCCCATCATCGCTGCGACACCCGCACCGTTTGTGCTGCACCACCAGGGCGGGTGTACGCGTTCGGCGCGACGCCAAGCCGCGTCCCGCGCGTCCAAGACCCGACATGCTGCGTCGCGCAAACCCATCGCGCTGCAGGTCAAATTGCAATCACAAGTTAACAGGTTATGCCGTGACTGCGTCATAATGCGGCATGATATGCTTAATGCGAGCCCAGATTTGCAATCCTATCCAAAATTTCACGAATTCAGCGCATATTCCTTGTTGCGTGAATCGTCGCCCCGCCGTACCACTCTGATCAAGCGCCGAGACAACAAGAGCGCTTCACCGGTCATTGAAGGAGACACACCATGACCCGCACGATTTTTGCAGCTTGCACCGCCCTGGCCGCCATCGCTTTGCCGGCCGCAGCCCAAGACGAAATCGATTTCACCTTTGAGTTTGATGCGACCCAAGCGCAAACCATCGAAGGTGCTCAGGCCGTTTATGGCGACCTGGAGCGTCGCGCTCTGGACGCATGCGCCACGACGGGCCGTTTGACCCTGCAAGAACGTCAAGCCGCGCGCGAGTGCGCCAGCGACTTGGTCGCATCGGTCATCGCTGAAGCCAACCGTCCGACCTTGACGGCGGTTCACACCGAAGCGTCGACCTCGATTTTCGCCGCTCGCGAAAACGAAACGGTTACCCAGTAAACAACCCTTCGGAACGTCGCTGCGGCCAAGCGCGGCAGCGACGATCCCTATGGGGCCCTATGGGGGATGCCATGAAGCGCTTTGCGAGTGTCGTGATTTTGGCGGCTTTGATGTCGGCGTGCGCCACCACAGGCGGCCTTAACGCCTACCACAACGCCGCCATCGTTGATCAAGAACGCCCAACCAGCCAGGCCTAGGCCACAGCGTTCATCCAGCGTTGGTATTGCGTCATCTACGTTGCGTGCGATCCGGTTTCCGGGTCGCCGCGCGTTTGTGCGTGGGGTGTTGAGTGGTTGCATCCCTGACATTGCGTCAGGGAGGTGAGGCTAGCTGCACCCTCGGGCAAGCAATAAAAAGTAATGACCGACTCAGCGCTCTCGTCCTGTCTTGATGAGAGTGGCCGTGCCCTATGTTTATTAAATAAAATCTTGAGTCATTACAAATATTTCAGAAAAAACTGCTAGAAAATATTTTGAACGATGTTTAACTGAACATCGTTCGCGGCCAGCGGACGTCCAATAAAGGGAGACATATCATGCGTTCGGTCATCGCTTCAGCATTCGCCGCCATCACCTTCGCCACAGCCCCGGCCCTAGCGGAAGAAACCTACACCTTGGAGTTCACGCTCGAGCGGCCAAGCACCATGCTCGCCGCAGCCGCCGAGCATCAGCGTTTACAAGATGAAGCCTGGGATGTGTGCCGCACATCAGGTCAACGCCTCACCCTGCAGCAACGTCGCGAGCGTCGGCTGTGCACCAACGACCTGGTGAACCAAGTCGTCGCCGCGGTGGACAACCCATACCTCACGGCCATGCACGAAAACCGCGGCGAGCGTCGTCGTTACCTCGCGCAGCTGCGCCGCCAAAACAACGCGTAAACACAAGCGCGGATTTATCGGTTGGTCGGCCCGGCGGACAGGCGTTCGCCGGGCCTAACCGTCATCGTTAAGCCCAAAGTCAAGCCGTTCGCCGCCCGTCATCGCGAGGGCGGCTTTGTGCAGTTGAGCGTGACGGCGGGCGAGGCGCGTGACGTCCCGGTCATAGCCCCCGCCCAGCACCGCAGCGACTGGTGCCGCGCACCGCCAGCACGCGCGCAGCACCATCGTATCGCGCGCGGCAAGGCCGGCATCACTCAGCGCAAGCAGCCCGAGCCGATCATCGACGTGCGGATCCACGCCCGCATTGTAGAACACCAAATCCCACGACCGGCTGAGTTCTTCGTCCAACACATAGGCGAGCACCTCCAGATAGGCCGCATCACCGAGGCCTGTGGGCAAAGCCATGTCCCGATCGCTCACCGCCTTGCGGTGCGGCCAATTTTTCTCGCAGTGCAGGGAGACCGTGCGCACTTCGGCCATGTCCTGAAAGATTCGCGCCGTGCCGTCGCCTTGGTGGACGTCGCAGTCGATGATCAAGGCGTTGCTGATCACCCCTTCGTGCAACAACACCAAGGCCGCCACAGCGACATCATTGAACACACAAAAGCCGGCGCCTCCGTCCCGGTCGGCGTGGTGGCTGCCGCCGGCGGTGTTGCAGGCGACGCCATGCTCCAAGGCCAGGCGGGCGGTAAGCACGGTGCCCCCCGTCGCCGCCGCGGAGCGACGCGCCACGCTGGGGATCATCGGAAAGCCGATGCGCCGCGCCACGGCGGGATCCACCTGCGAACGCAGCACCGCGTCGACGTAAGCCGGCGTGTGCGCCAATTCGAGCCAACGCGCAGGGGCGGGCAGGGGGGTCACAAAGCCGTCCTTGGCCACAACGCCGTCTTCCACCAACACTTCGGCCAAGCGAGCGAACTTGCCCATCGGAAAGCGATGGTGAGGCCCGAGGCCCTCAGCGACATAGGCGGGATGGAACACAAACGGCGCAACCATACGCTCAACCATAGTCCGCCCAGGTGCTCCGACGAGGGGGCGACGGCGCCGCGCCTCGCCCCAACGCTTCGCACGTGCACAATCGCGATCGCCGCGACTTGCGAAGACATAAGCTGTACTTAAGTGGCGCTTACTTCCATTTGGCGACCAGTGAACCTGAACGCAACCGAACTAAGAAATCACGACAAAGACTACAGTCCGCCCCGGTTCAGCTTCAATTCAGAGAGAGAGCGATACTTCCGCGCCACGTTAAGCGCCTGCCGCCACCACGGCGGCGTGTGACTGGCGCTATAAGGAGAAGGTGTCATGAAGAGAAGTGTCGAACCCGCCCGCGTTCGTGGGGCGAAACGGGCCTTCACCACCCGCAACATTGACGATGCGGACTTAAGATTTCTGTCGACCGAGGCGCGCCGCCCGCAGTCGGGCGACCTTGTGCTCGCCCGCGTCGCCCAAGTCGGCAACCACACCCGCTTGGAACTCACCACCGGTCGCAAAGCAGCCCTGTATACAGGCGATGAAATCATCGTCGCCTATGGCGATCGTTACGCCCCTGATCAGTTCGAAGCCGAGGTGCCGACGGACTTGGGGCCGTGCGACTTGGTCGCCGGCGGCGGTGTTGCGTCCCGACAATTGTGCCGCTCCGCCCGGATCAAAGACGCCACCAAGATCGAGCCCATTGGATTGTTCGTCGATGACAACGACGCGCCGGTCAACGTGCGCAGCTATGGCCTTATGGCGTCGCAAGGCCGGGTTCTGTCGCGTCCGTTGGGTATCGCTGTCGTTGGTGGCTCCATGAACGCCGGCAAGACCGAAACGGCAGTGTCGCTCGTGCGCAGCTTCACCAAAGCAGGGTTCAAGGTCGGAGCCGCCAAAATCACCGGAACCGGCTCGGGCAACGATTTGTGGCGCCTGCGCGACGCTGGCGCACACATCGCCTACGACTTCACCGACGCCGGCCGCGTGTCCACCTACAAAGCCTCCAATGAGGAGCTCGCGCGCATCGCCCGCACGCTGGCCAACGCCTTGATTGATGACGGCGCCGATGCGCTGATCTTTGAGATCGCCGACGGCGTCTTCCAAAACGAAACCCGCTGGCTGGTGAGCGGCGGCGTGATGGACGAACTGGTCGACGGCTACATCTACGCCGCCGAAAGCGCCGCCTCCGCCGTGGTCGGCGCGGACTGGATCCGCAGCCATGCCCGCCTCATTGGGGTGTCGGGATGCGTGACCATGTCGCCCTTGGCCACCCGCGAAGCCGAGGCTGCGACCGGTGCGCGCTGCTTTACCCGCGATGAGCTGCGTAACGCGGCAACCGCCGTCCAGCTGCACGATGAATACGCAACGCTGCCCCTCGCCCCAGCCGGCCTCGTTGCTGGATCGGTGGCCGCTGGGTCAGTGGTCGCCGCGTGACCCCAAGGCTCATCGCCAACGGGCGCAGGGCCGTTTTCGCGCGACTGATCGCGTTCACCGGCCTTGAAGCGCTCGTCCTGTTCGGCGCCGCGCTAGCCATTCGCCTGGCGCTGACCGCCGGCGAGCGGGGAGTTTCGCCCATTCCCCCGGCGGCCATGCTGGTGGGCCTGGGCTTGGCGGTCGTGGTGTTGGGCTGGTTGCGCGCGGTGAGCGCAGAGGACTTTGGCCTGCGCTGGTCCAACGCCTTGCGCGCACGCCTGGCCGAACACGCCGTGCTCGCCAGCCACCACCAGCGCCGTCGCCTGGGCACCCTGACTGTGCGCATGACCGGCGATGTCAACGCCGCGCGTGATTGGGTGTCGATTGGCATGCCCGCTGTGGCCGTTGGGATCGCCAACACGCTGGCCGCTCTGGCGGCGCTCTACACCGCTGCTGGCTGGGCGGGCTTCACCTTCGGGTTGGCAAGCCTTGCGTTCACAGCCTTGATCATGCTGGCGGTCGCGAGCCCTCTGGCCGGATTAACGCGGGGGCTGCGCCGGGCTCGAGGTCGGGTGTCGGCCACGGTGGGTGACATCGCGCTCGCCGCCCCGGCCCTTGCATGGTTTGACGCACGCCGGCGCGCGCAAAAACGCGCCAAACGCCGCGGGGAAGAATTGCGCGTCGCGGCTGTGGCGCACCGGCGCTGGGCCGAAGGCTTGCGCGCCCCTTTCGCCGTGGTTGCGCCTGTCGGCGTGGCGCTGGCGGCTTTAGGCATGGCTGCGCCGGCTGGTGTTGGCGGTTGGGCTGCGTATCTGTTCGCCCTTGGCTTGCTGACCACCGCGCTTGGCGCGCTGGCCACGGGGCTGGATGGTTTCATCGCCTACCGCGCCGCCCGCCAACGCTTGGCGATCTTGCGCCGCGAAGCCCGCGCCGGGCGCGCCGAACGCCAGGCCGGTGAGGTCAAACTGCCCAACGGTGACGGCCTTCCGGTCAGCGTGACGCTGGATCTGACCGCCACCGGTGGGGACGCTCATCAGTTCGAGGCCAAACCACGCGCCATCGTGCGTGTGACCGAAAGCCAGTCAGGTCGCCCCGCCTTTGCCTGCGTCGATGCGCTGATGCGCGGCGGCGCGCAGGTGCGGTTGGGCCTCGAGCGCCTGGATGATTTGCGCCCGCGCGATCGCGCCCGCCGCATTGGTTGGGTGTCGCCAGCTGCACCGCTGATCCGCGACACGCTCCGCGCCAATCTTCGCGTCAGCGCGCCGACCGCGAACGATGACGACCTGGTGCGCGCCGTCGCCCTGGCGCGTCTTGAGTTCGTCCCGGGCGATCTGGACGCCGTCATCGAGCCCACCGGCTTGGACGCTGACCGCGAGGCGCGCCTGCGCCTGGCGCGCGCCGTTGTCCATGACCCGCGCGTGATGTTCATCGCCGAACCCGCCTTAGCGGCTGATCCAGCGTTTGCATCCATGTTGGCCGACATTGGCGATGCGACCGGCGCCACCATCATCGCCGCTTCCGCGACCCGTGCGGGGTGGAGCGGGGACGGGGCGGTCTGGGATGCAAGCTGGGAAGCGCCCAGCGCCGCCGACATCGCCAGGGCCGCGCTCGCCCAACCGCAGACCGCCGACGAGGACGAGGATGACGCCCCGGCCGCTGCGCCGGTGTTGCGCGGGGCCGCCTAGCCGCCGGAAGCCCACACGTCCATCAGGCCCGTGACCGTCAGCCGGAGCGCTAGACCCGTCAGGACGGCCTTGAGCGCGATCTGGAACACCCGCTCAGGCAAGGCCTGCAGCACCCGTACGCCAACAACAGTGCCGCCAAATCCGGCCACGATCATCGCCGCGATGAGGGTGAGCCATTCGGCAAACGCAAAGCCTAGCGCCACAAACACCAGCGCCTTAAGAAAATGCTGTCCAGACATGCAGGCTGAAAACGTGGCGCTGAGCGCCTGACGCGCCATCCCGCGCGTGTTCAACAGCGCCGCTGTCCATGGTCCGGTGGCGCCGAACGCCATGGACAGCGCTCCGCCAAACGCTCCCCCGATCGCCATCGCCGCGTCCGATCGCCCAAGCGCCGCAGGCTTTGGCCCCCACACCAGCGCCATGACGAACACACCCACCGCGGCTTTCATGGGCGCGTCGGGAAGATTGGTCACCGACACCCCGCCCACGGCCGCGCCGATCACGCCGCCGGACAAAAACAACGCCGTTTCGCGCCAACGAATGTGTTTGGCGAGCAAGATGGAGCGTCCCCCGTTCGAGCCCAACTGGACAAGGCCATGCACGGGCACAACCGTGGTCATCGGCAACACCGAGGCCATGACCGTCAGCAGGGTGATGCCGCCGCCAACGCTGAACGCAGCCGTCAGCGCGCCCGTGACAAAACTGACCGCCACCAGCCCAATCGCGAAGCTGGGCGAGAAGCCCTCCGGCGCCAGCATTGCCAAGACATCCATGCGCGCGAACCTAGACCAGTTGGGTGAGCGGCGTCGCGCGCGCCGCTGCCAAAACCCACCGCTAGGGCAGCACGTCGCCTTGCTTGACCTTCAGGTGGATGTCGCTGGTCTGAGCAAAATCAGTGAATGGATCCGCGTTCATGACCAGAAAACTCGCCTCGCACCCCGCATCAAAACACCCGATCCGCCGCTCGGGGAAGATCGCCGCTTTGGGCGTGTCGATCCACAATTGCAGCAAGGTCGCGTCATCAAACACCGCCAAACGGCGCAGATTGTTGATCTCCACCCGCACGGTTTGCATGTAGTTGTCGCTGCCGATCGCCAGGGTGACGCCGCCCTCATGCAGACGCCTGAGATTGTCCATCTGAAGGGCCTGCACCATCGCCAGCAGATCAGGTGTCCGGTGGTAGATGCCGTTGCTGACCCCGGTTGTGGTCACCACCACGACACCAGCTTGGGCGGCCGCAGCGATGTCCGCGTCAGTGAGCCGGTAGTCCTCTTCCCCATAGCCTTCGGCCCAGGCATAGCCAGGCAAATGGTTGATCTCATCCACCCCCGCCGCCACGGCGGCGCGGAAATCGGCGGCGGTTTCCAACTGCACCGAGACGTCAAAGCCGCGCGCATGCGCTTCCTCCACAACCGCAGTGACGAGCTCGGGCGAGAGGCCGTAAAACCGACCCGGCAATCCTGGATAAACCGCCCCGTCGGGCGATTCTGAGTACAACAGATAAGTTTTCACAAAGTCCGCGCCCTGAGCCGACAGCGTCTCTAGCGCTGTGATGATCTCCTCGCGGCTCTCCACCGGATGGAACGCGGCGCCGACAAAGTCGTCCCGGGTTTTGCCGCGGAACGCCACCTGCGACAGGATTTCGACATAGAGCGGTTCGGGGTGGCCGCCTGGCGCGGTGATCCCGCCCATGGCGATCGTGGCGTCGATGGTCTGTGTTTGGGCGATAAACGGCGCGATCGCTTCGGCGTTGGGCGCATAGGCGTTGGGGTTTTTCACATAGAAAACCCCGTCTTCCAGGTAACGGGTGTTCATGACGCCAATGCCAAACGGCCCGCCCACGCCGTCCACATTGTGATTGTGCGCTTCGCCAAACGGCGGAATCACAAACGCCCCCGCCAAGTCGACCGTATCGTCAATCGCCCCCGCCTCATCGCCGGCGACGAACACACCGTCGCGGACATAACGCGCGCCATGGCTATAGCTATCGCCGGTCCACCAATGGGCGTCGGTGAAGGCCGTGGTTTGGCCGCTGGCCGCGCTCGAGAACAGCGCCGCAATCACGAGCGCCCACGCCGCTGCGCCGCCATGAACCATCATCCGCACACCCCTCGGTCGGGCCTGTGACACGTGTGGCAACCTCCCCATGGTGCGCTCCTTGTAACCGCATTGGTCTTCTTCAAATAAGTTTGCATAACAAACTGAATGACGTCAATGTCGCAGCGCGCGTATTCGGGCTTGGCCTCGGGGACAGGCCGGTTATGGTCTTTTCATAAGCCAAAGCGGAGGCGGGCATGACCCATACGCATCTCACACGACGCGGCCTGATGCTCGGGGTCGCCGCTGCGCTCGGCGGCTGCACGACCGCAGAACAACAAGCCATCATCGAAGGGGTCTTGGGCGGCGTTGGGACGACGTCCTCCGGCGGTGCAGGGATAACCCAGGCGCAGGCCGCCGAAGGCTTGCGCGTCGCGCTGACCAATGGCGTGAGCGCCGCGGTCGCCACAGTCGGGCGTCTCGGCGGATACTTCAACGATCCTCAGATTCGCATCCCGCTGCCCGGCTTCCTCGCTGACGCCCAGTCGACCTTGGCGCGGGTGGGGTTGTCAGGCTTGCTGGACGAAGCCGAGGTCCAGCTCAACCGCGCGGCCGAGATCGCCGCACCCGAGGCGCGCAGCATCTTTGTCGACGCCATCACCAGTTTGACCATATCGGACGCCATCGCGATCGTGCGCGGCTCCAACACCGCGGCGACAGACTACCTGGAACGCCAATCAACGCCGCGCCTGACGCAGCTGTTCACCCCGCCCATGCAGTCGGCGGTGAGCGCCTCCGGGCTCAGCCGCACCCTGGCGAGCATCGACTCCCAGCTCCGCAGCCTGCCGCTCGCCCCTCAACTGGGCGCGCGCGCCGAAGCCGACCTTGTCACCCACGGCGTGACGTTCGGCCTCGACGGCTTATTCCACTACATCGGCCAGGAAGAAGCCGCGATCCGCGCCAATCCGGCCAAGCGCACAAGCGAGATCTTGAGAGTGGTTTTCGGCTAGAGGAACGATGGCCGCACTGGGCTGAGCCAGGGCGGGCCGTTAAGCAAACATAACGCAAGGCGTAGGGGATCGACGAATGCGACTGATGTTCCTGATGGCGGCGCTGTTGATGGTGTCAGCATGTGGGACTCAGCTGGGCCGTAAGGAGTGCTTATACTCAAGACCGGTCACGACCCAACAATCCTATTGCGCCAAACAAGCTCAACCCACCTGCAGTTCGTATTGTGACAATTACGGCTGTCGCACCAATTGCATTGGCGGCGGCTATTGTGAGCAGACCAGCTATCGCACGGTGACCGTCAACCAATGCCAGCAATATGCGTGTAAAGCCGGCTACATCTCCGCGAACGGCGGCTGCTACACCCAGGCCGAATTGGACGCGCGCGCCGAAAACGCCCGCGAGCGCGCAATCAACAGAGCCCGGAACGCCAATGACAGCGGCGCGAGTCTCGCGGTGATCGGGTACAATTACGAGTATGGCGAAAACGATTATGTCGCCGATCTGACCACGGCGCGTACGCTCTATGAGGAAGCGTGTGGGCTTGGCTCGGGGTATGGCTGCAACCGCATGGGGCTTTACTATCAGGGCGGCCGGGTGGTGACCCAGGACTATGCGCGCGCCATCGGGTACTTTGAGCGGTCCTGCGGAGTTGGCGACCCTTATGGCTGCTATAACGCCGCTCGCTATTACGATGACATCGCACCGAGCGGGCCGGACCATGTCAAGGCGGCCGTGAACTACCGTCAAGCCTGTGATCAAGGTCACACGCGCGGATGCGGTTATCTCGCGATCAAAACCTATAATGGACAAGGCGTCGCGGCCGACCGCGCCGCCGCCCGCCGCATCATCAACAACGCCGTCAGCGTCAACGCCGCCGATTTGCAGGCCGAACCGGACAGCGAAACCTACCAGAAGCGCGACGCCTGGCTGAAGGCGACGCGCGCCAACATTTACCGCGCCGATTTACCCTCGCCGGCCACCCAGTACCAGTCGGGCGATTATGTCGGCGCGCTGCGCGTGGGACTGGAGCGACTGGCGGCGATCGAGCAGGGCGTTCGCGAAGGCGTGCTGCCGCGCACCGACGCCGGCGTGGAGCGCGGCAACGTCTCCTGGTATGCGCTGTTTACACGCGACTTCGCCTTGGCGGAACGCGAAGGGCGACGCGGTGTCGAAATCGCGCCCGACACGGTATTCATCGCCGCCCACCTCGCTCATGCGCTGATGCTGCAGGGCAAAACCGCTGAAGCTGATGCGCTGTACGACCGTCATCGCGGCGCCATCCTGCCCACGCACGAGAACATCCCATGGGAGCAGATGGTGCTGGGGGACTTCGACGCGTTGACGGCCGCAGGGATCACGCACCCTCACATGGCCGTCGTGCGCGCACGCTTAGGCGGCTGAGGCGAGAGGCCAACCCGTCGGGACGTCCGCGCCATCAGGTCATGAACTCATGTCGGCCGCTGGGCGATGATCTGCGCCAGTTCATCAATGATGATCGGCTTGGTGATCATCTTCACCATGCCTGCGTCAAGCACGCGCTGTTCGACGTCGGCGCCGGTTTCAGCTGTGAGCGCAAAAATGGGTGTCTTCGCCGCATCATCGGCGCGCGCGCGGATCGTCTCCGCCACGGTGTAGCCGTCGATATCCGGCAGATGCAGGTCCATGAAAATCAGATCAAAGCTGTCGTCTTCCACCGCTGACAGCGCCTCAGCGCCCGTCGACGCCAGCGTGGCGCGGTGACCCAGGCTGGTCAGGATATCCCTGATCAGCTTCTGGTTGATGGTGTTGTCTTCCACCACCAAAATGGACTGGGCGCTTTGGATCGGTTCGTCGTTGGTCGCCCCGGCATGGCCGACCGCGCGCGGCGCGAACATGGTCAGTTCCAACATCAGTCCGCTTGCCGCACAATCGTTTCGCAAGGTGAGATCCCCGCCCATCAGCTGCGCCAAATTGTGCGCAATCGACAGCCCGAGCGCCGTGCCGCCGTCGCGCTCGGGCGTGGTCTGGTGCGCGTTGGTCAGGATGGCGCCCAGATAGGCCCGATCGTCGTTCGTGAGCGCCGCATTGTGACCGCTGACGGTGACGACCACCAAATCGCCGCCGGCGCATCGGGCCGTGACCGTGATGTCGCCAGCCGACACAAGCTTGATCACACAATCCAACAGGTTGAGGAGCGTCTGGCGCATCAACTTGGCGTCGCCCAAACGTAACGCGGCGACATCGGGGTCCACGTCAAGCATCAAGGGCGTGCCGCGTTCCACGGCCGTCAAATGCAGCGCATTGGCGACGGCGTGCAACTCGCTGGCGACGTTGAGCGGGCGTTGGGCGGGGCCTGATGATCCCGATCCGCTCAAGCCGGCCAAGCGCGAGACATTGTCGATCCAGACCTCAAGTTGCAACGCGCCGCGATCGGCGGTTTCGACGAGCCGGCGCTGCATCGGGGGAAGGTCCATGCGCGCCAAAATGCGCAAGGCGCTGGCCACGCTCATGAGGGATGTCCGAAAATCATGGTTGAGGGTCAGCGCCGTGCCGACGAAGCTCGCATCCCTCTCGGTCTGCCCCTCCGTTGGGGTTCGAACGCCTGCATCATCCTCAGAAATGTCCGCCATACGTGAAACCCCAATGCGACCAAGCCTTGGCGCCGGACGTTGCGCCGGCTGTTTCGGAACGGGCGGCTTAGTCAAAGGTCGAGAACCTGTTCCATCCGCTTGAGCCCCATCCGGGCCAGCGTGAGGTTGGCCTTCGAGCGATCAAGGGCTGCATAGCTAAACAGGGAATCATGCTCGCAAACAAGGCGAATCCAAGAACATCGGCGCGTCAATGAAACGACGGTGGCCCCGAGCGAGCTGTTCGGTCGCGCCAGGTCGCAAAAACCGGCGGGCCAACGCGGCGCCTTGGCCCGCCAACGGCGCCGCAACTTGATCCCGCGAGGCTTGAGAGGCATGGTCAGCCCAAGGTTGGCCCGAGGTTTGCTCGGCCGCAGCATCGGCGCCGGGCGGTTCATGGCGCGAGGCGAGCCAGAAGATTCAGTCGTTTGTGAAGAGGAGAGTGCCGATGGGCATGGAGCCATTGACCGCATTGGGTGTCGCACAACCAGGAGCGACGCATCACAACTTGGTCGAAGAGGCCCTCTATCAGGCTGCGATCACCCGCAAGGAGGGCGATGTGGCCCGCGGCGGTCCCTTGGTTGTGCGAACCGGCGTGCACACCGGCCGTTCCGCCCAGGACAAATTCACCGTCAAGGACGCTGCGACCGCCGATCAGATCTGGTGGGACAACAACAAGGCGATGGCCCCAGAGCACTTTGAGGCGCTGTGGACAGACATGCGCGCGCACATGAACGAACGTGAGCTGTTCGTCCAAGATCTGTTTGGCGGCGCAGATCCGACCCACCGCGTGTCCGTGCGCGTGGTCACGGAGTTGGCCTGGCACGCTCTGTTCATTCGCCACCTTCTGCGCCGCCCGACCACAACTGAACTGGCCGCGTTCGACGCCGAGTTCACCATCGTCAATTTGCCGAGTTTCCAAGCCGATCCCGAGCGCCATGGCTGTCGCTCTGAGACGGTGATCGCCATCAACTTCGCCGAGAAGCTCGTGCTGATCGGCGGCACCTCGTACGCCGGCGAGACGAAAAAGGCCGTATTCACGATCCTGAACTACCTGCTCCCGGCGAAGGGCGTGTTGCCGATGCACTGTTCGGTCAACGACGGCGGAGACGATCCGGCGGTGTTCTTTGGCTTGTCAGGCACGGGGAAAACCACCTTGTCGGCCGACCCCGAGCGCACCCTGGTGGGCGATGACGAGCATGGATGGTCCGATGAGGGCGTGTTCAACTTTGAGGGCGGCTGCTACGCCAAAATGATCCGCCTGTCCGCCAAAGCCGAGCCGGAAATCTTCGCCACGACCAAGCGATGGGGCACGGTTTTGGAGAACGTGGTGATGGATCCGCTCACCCGCGAACTCAATCTGGATGATCCGTCTCTGGCCGAGAACAGTCGCGGCGCCTATCCGATCCACTTCATTCCCAATGCGTCGGCCACCGGGCGCTGCGGCCCGCCGCGGGCCATCGTCATGCTGACATGCGACGCCTTTGGCGTGATGCCGCCCATCGCCAAGCTCACCTCGGCGGAGGCGATGTTCCATTTCCTGTCGGGCTACACCGCCAAGGTCGCAGGGACCGAAAAGGGCGTCAACGAACCCCAAGCCACGTTTTCGACGTGCTTTGGCGCACCGTTCATGCCGCGTCACCCTTCGGTGTACGGCGATCTGTTGCGTGGGAAGATCGAGGAGGCGGGCGTCCAGTGCTGGCTGGTCAACACCGGCTGGACCGGCGGGCCGGCGGGCGTTGGCGTCCGCATGCCCATCGGTGCGACGCGCATGTTGTTGAACACAGCGTTGCGCGGCGGCTTTGACGGCGTTGAATTCCGCGACGATCCGATTTTCGGCTTCGCCGTGCCCCGCCGCTGTCCTGGTTTGGAGCACGCCATGCTCAACCCGCGCAAAACCTGGGCGGATCCGGCCGAATACGACCGCCAGGCCGAAGCGTTGGCCAAGATGTTCGTGGACAATTTTCGCAAGTTTGAGGCCCACGTCCCAGCCGAGGTGACCGCCGCGGCGCCGGGTCGTCGCAAAGAGCCTGAAACGGCCTGAGCCCCGCGCGCTAGGGAGCCATGAAACGCAGATAGATCGGGTCGGTCAAAGGCCCGATGGCGTGGCCGTCGTCGTCAGGATCGATGACGGCCGCCACCAAACCAAGCGCCAAGCGATCCTCGCCCGCAAAGTCGAACCCAGCCACGCCGGTCAAATCAAACTGGTCGGAAATGTCCTGGTCGACGCCGGTCAGCACAATATCGGCGGTTTGAAATTCAGCGGCGTTGTTGGCTGGGAAGTCTTGGCTGGCTAGCAGGCTCAGCTGCCCATCGAGCGTGCTGCGAAATGGCTCGGCAAAACCGTCGGTGCTCACCGGTTGAATGAAGCCCTTGGTCAACACCACGCGCGCCGTCGCCCCCGACGGCCCTGACACGACGACGGTGAGGCTGGCGTCGGAGTAGGATCCAACCCCGCCCGGACCTTCGCCATTCACGCGCAGGGAAACGGTCGGCCCGGCGTCGCCCTCCACGGCGAGGGCCCGCCCGCCAGCTTGGGCGCCGGCGCCGTGGAGTTGCCCGCGCGCCGTTGCGCCGTCTTCGAACGTGACGGTGAACCACGAGCCAATGAGCTC
Source organism: uncultured Caulobacterales bacterium (assembly GCA_964483775.1). Classification (GTDB taxonomy): domain Bacteria; phylum Pseudomonadota; class Alphaproteobacteria; order Caulobacterales; family Maricaulaceae; genus CAZADA01. Next base: position 18,161 of record CAZADA010000007.1, on the reverse strand, counting down.
CGCGCCGGAAACCCCGCCCACATCCCAGGCCGGCGCGCTCCCGGCGTCAAGCGGGGCTTTGTCAGCGCCGGCAACCGAGTTGGGATCCATGTCCACCGAGAAGGTCAGCGTTTCCCCGGGTTCAAACCCGCCATTGAGATTGTCGGCGAATGTCAGCGTCAACCGCTCATAACCGTCCGCGCCGCCCGCTCCGCCATAGGTCTGTGCGGTCACCGCCTCAACGCCGGTCCCGCCGTCGGAATCAATGGTGAGAGCTTTAGAGACTGTGTCGCCGGCCTCGCCAAACGGGTCGAACACCGTATCAGGATACAGAGCCTCGGTGACGTCGAAGTCGATGCGAGCGATGGCCTTGTCCCCGCGATTGACCACCACGAATGAGCCCGCCGCAAAGTTGGAGCTTTGCACCGCGTCCACATCAGCCATCACGGCGAGCGTCGCCGCGCCCGTTGACGCTGGTGCCGGCGCTGGAGCCGGCGCGGGCCCTGGCGCGGGAGAAGGTCCAGGCGAAGGCGTGCTGGGCGAGGAGGCGGGCGTGGCCGGGGCGTCCCCGCCCGCTGCCCCCGAGTAACACGCGCCGATAAGGGTTAGAGCGCTGCTGCCGGCCAACAGTCCCGTCCGCGTCATCCGTTTTTCGCCTCCAGTGTCGACCACATCGTATACGCCCGATTGCGCGACAATGGCGAGCGCCCGTGCTCAAAGTGAGGCGTCATTCCCCTTCATCCTCATAGCCAACCAGTGAGAGCGGGCGCGCTGCAACCCCAAGGGTGGTCTGTGTCCAATGCACCAGCGCATCTTCGCGCCCATGGGTGACCAAGAGCTCCTGAGGACCCACGTCGCGAATGGTCTGGGTCAACTCGTCCCAATCGCCGTGATCGGATACGATGAGCGGCAGCTCTACGCCGCGCTGCTTGGCCCGCTGGCGCACGCGCATCCAGCCCGAGGCGAAACAGGCCACAGGCTCGGGAAACCGCCGCGCCCAGACATCGGACAAGGCCGACGGCGGCCCCACCACGATCGCCCCAGCGAAATCCCGCTTCGCGCCGCCCGCTTGGCCCTGCGTTCGCACGGTCGCGGGCCGCAGATCGCCGAGCGCGACGCCATGGTCTTCATAGAGCTGGCAGAGTTTCTCCATCGCGCCATGAATGTAGATCGGCGCATCATAGCCGGCCTCGCGGATCAGCCGGATGATGCGTTGCGCTTTGCCCAGCGCATAGGCCCCGACAAGATGGGCGCGCTCGGGAAATTGCTGGACGCTGGCGAGCAGTTTGTCGACCTCATCGGCCGCCTTGGGGTGGCGAAACACCGGCAAGCCAAATGTCGCCTCCGTGACGTAAACATCCGCAGTTGGAACTTCGAACCCAGCGCATGTCGGGTCGGCCTGGCGCTTGTAATCGCCGGAAACCGCGATGGTGAAACCCTTGTGGGACACCACCACTTGCGCCGAGCCGAGCACATGCCCGGCCGGCAACAGCGAGACCTCAACACCGTCCAAGCGCACCGTCTCGCCAAACCCCACCGCTTGCGTTGAGCCCGCGAACGTCTCGCCATAGCGCACCGCCATAATGGCCAACGTCTCGGCTGTTGCGAGCACGCCGCCATGCCCGGCGCGCGCGTGATCGGCGTGACCATGGGTGATGACAGCGCGATCCACCGCTCGCACCGGGTCGATGTAAAAGTCGCCCGGCGGACAAAACAGCCCGGCCGGGGTCGGGCGCAGAACATCAGTGGGCGTCACAACCATCTCTCACACGGCCACGCGGCGCAGCACCTAGCCGCCGCGATGTTCACCAGCAAGGGCCTACCGCCCGTCGCGTCAAAGGGCTAGCGCGAGCAACCTGAGAGATCAGCACTGGGAGCGGAAACCGTGGCGCTAGCGCGCCTTACGCCGCACAGCGGAGACGTCGTGGTGACCACCTTCGATGAGCCCGATGGCCCCCGCGCATGTCTTCGCCGGCCCGCCCTTACGCGAGCCGACCACCGTCGAAGCGGGAACACGCCTCGTTGGTCATGCGTTCGGGTGGCCAATCGGCCGAAGAAACGTCTTGCACGTCAGTGTCTTGACAGCATTTTTTGAGACGCAACTGGTCATCACGAGATGCGACACTATGTATCAAAAGTGGCGGGGGAATCGCCGAATCATCAGGAACTAAGGGACGGTAATGATCAAGACATTGGCTGTGGCCACCGTAAGCGCGGTTGGCCTTTCGGCATGCGCGAACATGGCTGTTAACGCGCAAGACCAAAATCCAATCACCGCAGACGAAGTTGAAGCGGCCCAGCTCGGTTGGGGCCAGGGCATTGTCGCCATCGGCCAAGTCTACGCGGAGGGCGGCGACTACACCCAGGCCGCGCGCGAGCACATTGAAAATTTCTACGCTTATGGCGACAGCGAAATCCTCTTCAAGCCGACGCTGGCGGCCGAGGAACAGTTCCGTGGCGACTTTGATGGCGCCCTGTCTTACTTCGTGACCGGCTCCATTGAAGAAGACGGCGGCTTCGCCATCGCACCGTACACCAATGTGCGGTGGGAAAACGAAGGCACGTTGTTGTTCGGCGACGCCGCCATGGCGATGGGCAACTACTTCTTCACCACGACGGCTGGTCAAGAAGTCAAGGTCGAATACACCTTCGGTTACCAGCGTGATGACAATGGCGAGCTGCAAATCGTGCTGCACCACTCGTCACTGCCTTACAATCCTCAGTAAAGCGACCAAACAGCAGAGGCGAGGGGGCCGCCCCTCGTCTCCATGCTGAAGCTTCGCGATCGAGGTCTTGGTATGCCACGCTGTGAGGTATGAGCCCGTCGCTCGCCTCAAACTCAGGTCTGCCCGAACCGTTTGCCGCGTGGTTCGCGAGCCGCGGATGGACGCCGCGCCCGCACCAGCTCGCCCTCGTCGATGCGGCGGCTCAGGGCTGTTCCAGCTTGCTCATCGCACCGACCGGCGGCGGCAAGACGTTGGCCGGCTTTCTGCCGAGCCTCATCGAACTCAACGCAGCAATTAGCGCCTTTGATGGGCCGGCTGCTCAGCGCCCGCACGCCCTCCACACGCTCTACATCAGTCCGCTGAAGGCGCTGGCCGTGGACGTGCGTCGAAATCTCGAACAGCCATGCAGCGAGATGGGTTTGCCCATCCGCATCGAGGCGCGCACAGGCGATACGCCGCCCGCACGTCGCCAACGCCAGCGCGCCAAACCGCCTGACATTCTGCTGACGACGCCCGAACAACTCGCGCTGTTCATCGCCCAAGAAAACGGCGAGGCGTTCTTCGGCGACCTCAAGGCCGTGATCATCGATGAAACCCACGCCATGGCGCCGCAAAAACGTGGCGATTTGCTGTGCCTGGGTCTGTCAGCGCTGGAGCGCTGGGCGCCCGGCTATCGGCGCATTGGTCTGAGCGCCACCGTGCATGATGAACGCGCGCTCGCCCGATGGCTTGCCCCGCAAACCCAGGGCGCCGACTCGCAGCAGGCCCACATTGTTCGCGGCAAGGGCGGCGCCCAAGCCGACCTGGATATCCTGGCCAGCAAGGAACACATCCCCTGGTCCGGCCACACAGGCCGCCACGCCTATGAGGAGGTCTACGCCGCGATCAAGACCGCGCGGACCGCTCTGGTGTTCGTCAACACACGCAGCCAGGCCGAAATGACTTTTCAGGGCCTGTGGAACGCCAATGAGGACAATCTGCCCATCGCTTTGCACCATGGCTCCTTAGCGGTTGAGCAACGCCGCAAGGTCGAAGCGGCCATGGGACAGGGCGCGCTGCGGGCGATTGTGTGCACCTCCACGCTCGATCTCGGCATTGATTGGGGCGATGTGGATCTCGTCATCCAGATGGGCGCGCCGAAGGGCGCCGCGCGTCTGATCCAGCGCATTGGCCGGGCCAATCACCGACTGGATGAGGCGAGCCGCGCTGTGCTGGTGCCGTCCAACCGGTTTGAGGTGCTTGAGTGCCTCGCCGCCCAAGGCGCCGTCGCTGACCATGAGCTTGATGGCGAGATCTTGCGTGACGGCGCGCTCGATGTGTTGGCCCAGCACATTATGGGCCGAGCGTGCGGTGAACCGTTTCGCGAGGATCAGCTCTATGACGAGATCACCTCCGCTGCGCCGTATGCGAACCTGTCGTGGGAGATGTTTGAGCGGGTGGTCGATCTTGTGGCCACCGGCGGCTACGCGCTGCGCACCTATGATCGCTTTCAGCGCATCGTGAAGCGCGATGGGGTGTGGCGACCACGGACCAAGGAGATGGTCCAGCGCCACCGCATGAATGTCGGCGCGATTATCGAGGACCCGATGCTGGATGTGCGCCTTGTGTCCGGTCGGCGTCACGCGGATGCGCCCACCCTGTCGCGTCCGCCAGGCGCGCCTGCGATCAAGCCGCAAATGCGTCTGGAAACCGGGCGCAAAGCGCCAGCGACGAGCCGAACCGGCCAGATCCGCGCCGGCCGCAAAATCGGACGCATTGAAGAATGGTACGTCAACCAGCTAACGCCGGGGGACACCTTCATCTTTGCCGGTCAGGTCTTGCGGTTTGAGGGCATCGCCGAAACCGACGTGCTGGTGCGCTACGCCGCCGCCACCGAGCCCAAAGTGCCAAGCTGGCAAGGCGGCAAGTTTCCGCTCTCAACCTTTTTAGCCGCGCGCGTGCGCCGCATGATCTCTGAGCCCCAGCTCTGGGCGTCCATGCCGGACCAGGTTCGCGAATGGCTGGAGATGCAACGTCTGCGCTCGATCATCCCAGCGGCCGATGACATGCTGGTCGAGACCTTTCCCCGCGGCGGCAAGCACTATCTCGTCGCCTACCCGTTTGACGGCCGCCTGGCGCACCAGACCCTCGGCATGTTGCTGACCCGCCGGCTTGAGCGCGCCGGTCGCAAACCGCTCGGCTTTGTCGCGAATGACTATGCGCTGTCGATCTGGGGTCTGGAGCCCATGGGCGACCTGCCGATGGCGACGCTGTTTCACGAAGATATGCTCGGCGATGATCTCGACGCTTGGATCCATGAGAGCATGCTGATGAAGCGCACATTTCGCCATTGCGCGATGATTTCCGGCTTGCTGCAACGCAGAATGCCGGGCCACGAGAAAACCGGGCGCCAGGTGACCATCTCCACCGATCTCATCTACGACGTGCTGCGTCGACACGAACCCGAGCACATCATGATGCAGGCCGCCTGGCGCGACGCCAGCGGCGGTTTGCTCGACGTTGGCCGTTTGGGGGAGGGGCTCAAACGCATCAAGGACAAAATCCGGCACGCCGACCTAACGAAAGTCAGCCCGCTTGCCGTGCCGGTCATGCTCGAGATTGGCCGCGAACCGGTGCATGGCTCGGCCACCGAAGCCCTGCTCGCTGAAGCCGCCAACGACCTCATCCAAGACGCCATGAGTTGAATGCAGAGCGGGCGGCGAGCCAATCCTCGCCGCCCCGTCAGAACTACCAGACTTTGACGCGCTCTTCCGGCGGCAGATAGAGGTCATCATCCTCGGTGACGCCAAACGCCTCATACCAAGCGTCGACATTCCGCACGACGCCGTTGACCCGGTAGTAGGGCGGACTGTGCGGACCGCGCGCCAATTGCAGCTTCAGCGCTTCGTCGCGATACTTACTGCGCCAAACCTGCGCCCACGACAGAAAGAAGCGTTGATCGCCGGTCAGGCCGTTGATCACGGGCGCTTCTTCGCCGTTCAGCGAGATTTTATAGGCGCGGTAGGCGACTTCAACACCCGACAGGTCAGCGGTGTTTTCGCCAAGGCTCAATTGGCCGTTGATATTGAAGCCTTCGAGCGGGCTGAAGCCATCGTATTGGGCGACCAGTTTCGCCGTGCGCTCCTGGAAGCGCGTGCGGTCCTCGTCGGTCCACCAATTGCGCAGCACGCCTTCGGAGTCGTAGCGCGAGCCCTGGTCATCAAACCCGTGGCCCATTTCATGGCCGATCACGCCGCCAATGGCGCCGTAATTGATGGCGGGATCCGCAAGGGGATCAAAGAAGGGCGGCTGCAGAATGGCGGCGGGGAAGACGATCTCGTTGAACACCGGATTGTAATAGGCGTTCACCGTTTGCGGCGTCATGAACCATTCGTCTTTGTTGGTTGGCTTGCCCAGACGGCTGACGTTGTCTTGGTGCGCCCACAAACGCGCGGCGCGTATATTGCCAATCAGTTCGCCTTCGGTGATCTGCATGTCCGAATAGTCCCGCCACTCGGTCGGATAGCCGACTTTCGGACGAAACGCAGCGAGCTTTTCACGGGCTTCGGCTTTGGTTTCCTCGCCCATCCAATCAACGGCGTCGATGCGCTCGCCGTATGCGACGCGCAGATTCTCAACCAACTCGTCCATTTGGGCTTTGGAGTCAGGTGGGAAATACCGTTCGACATAGAGCTCGCCGACGGCGTCGCCGAGACGGCCGTTCACCAGGCCGACGCCGCGACTGAAGCGTTCGCGTTGTTCCTCACGCCCGCCCAGCACCTTGCCATAGAACGAGAAGCTCTCCTCGTCGAAAGCGGCGGGCAAGAACGCCGCGTGGTTGTCCACCATGTGATAGGTGAACCAGGCTTTGAGCGTCTCAAGATCAGTATCCGCCCAGATCTCAGCCAGTTTCGGCATGGCGGTGTCTTGGCGCACAATGATCCGGCCAGGATCGCCCACGCCCTGGGCTTCAAAGCCGACCGCCCAGTCATATCCCGGCGCAGCCGCCGACAAGCTCGCCAAAGTGTATTCATTATAGGTGCGGGTCGTGTCGCGGCTTTCCGCACGCGTCCAGTGCGCCTCGGCGATGCGGGTTTCCAGTGCGACAATGGCCGCCGCTTGGGACGCCGCGTCGGCGTCCGCAACGCCAGTCAACACCATCATCCGAGCGATGTGCGCTTCGTATGCGGCTTTCTGCTCGGCAAAACGGTCTGCGAGATAATAGTCGCGGTCCGGCAAACCGAGGCCGGCTTGACCAAGCGCGTAGACGTATTGGTCGGGGTTTTTCTGGTCGAGCGTGACGCCGCCGCCCCAAACGTCGATCGTCGCCACAGATGGGTCGTTGACGAACGCCACCGCCTCGGTATGCGAAGACAGCGCGGCGATGCGATCGAGTTCGCCTTGAAGCGGCGTCAGGCCTTTGGCTTCAATGGTCTCGGTGTCCATGAAGCTGTTGTAGAAGTCGCCGACCTTTTGCGCGTTGCTGCCCTGACGGGCGTTCGCCGCAGCGGCGTCTTCGATGATCACCCGGGTGCGCGCTTCGGAAAGATCGCGCAAGCTGGTAAAGGCGCCATAGGTGCTTTCTTCGGCCGGGATCTCGAAGGCTTCATACCAAGCGCCATTGGCGTAGGCGAAGAAGTCATCGCCCGGATCAACGTCGAGGTTCCTGGCCTCGGTGTTCAGGCCGGCCTCGCCAAAGCGGGGTGTGATGTTCGGATTGACGTCCGCGCGGTCGACAAATCCCGCCATGGCGCCTTCGCCGATCACGGCGAATTCCGTCTGGTTGACGCTCGTACACGCAGCTAACCCCATGACAACAGCCAGTGAAGCTGCGCCCGCCAACAATTTAAACTTCATTGCAAAGCCCTTCCGTCCTAGAAGCCCATAATCGATCGTTGGAGGCCGCCAGTCGGGCTGTCAATTCCACAAACGCCAAAACACTCATTCATGACAAACTGTTAATGCACCAAGATCATTCCGCACCTGCGTACACCATCGTTGATTTTCAACCAGAGCATGCATCGGCCTTTCGCCAACTCAACGAAGCGTGGATTCGCGAATACTTCAGAATTGAAGAACGCGATGAGCTCAGTCTCGGCGACCCACAGGCGTATTTCGTCACGTCGGGCGGTCGCGTTTTTGTCGCCCAAGGACAATCGGGCGAGGTGCTTGGCGTTGTTGCGCTCAAGGCGATGGACGATGGCGGGTTTGAACTCGCCAAGCTGGCCGTGGACCAAAGCGCCCGCGGTGGCGGCGTCGCGCGCGCCCTGTGCCAGGCGTGCATCGACCACGCGCGCGCCCGGGGCGCCTGGCGGGTTTACATTGAGACCAACGCCGTCCTCGCCCCTGCCTTGAGGTTGTATGAGAGCTTGGGGTTCGAGGCGATCAACCCGGGCGCCACGCCGTACGAACGTTGCAATGTCTGGCTCGAGCTACGGTTCTAGCGCGAGCTTCATCCCCCAATGGCTCGCCACAAAACCCAGTCGCTCATAGAAAATGTGGGCGTCTTCGCGACTGCGGTCGGTGGTCAGCTGCACCAAGCCGCAGCCGGCGTGACGGGCGCGCTCAATGGCCTCCTCGACCAGCAAACGCCCAACCCCATCGCCCCGCACATTGCGCTGCACGCGCACGCCCTCGATTTGTGCCCGCAGCATGCCCGAGCGCGCCAGACCGGTGATGAACGTCAGTTGCAGGCACCCCGCAACGGCGTCTCCCTCGCCGGCCACCGCCACCAAAACCGTGTTGCCCCATTGCTCTAAGATCGCGGCAAATGCGGTCGTATAGCGGTCATCGAGGGTGTCACCCGCCGCCTCGCGCGATCGGCCAAGCGGGTCATCGGCCAGCAAGGCGACGATCTTGGGAAGGTCGGCGGCCACGGCGTCGCGAATGTTCATCATCGTCCCCATAAGCCGCTCTGGCGGCCGTTGACCCGTGTCAGCGCCAGCGTCAGCCTACCACCGATGAACGCCGCCTCCGTCATATCACCCAGCCCCGCGCATGACACGGTCGTGAGCCTGTCGATCCTCGGTCACACGCTGACGCCGCACGCCAGCGGGGCGCTCTGGTCGCCTGGCCACGACACCCTGATCGTTTCCGATCTTCATCTGGAGAAGGGCGCCAGTCTTTGTGCGCGCGGGGCCGGATTTGTGCCCCCTTACGACACACGCGCCACGCTTGATCAACTCGAAACCGCGATCGCAGCCTTTTCCCCTCGCACCGTCATCGCACTGGGCGACAGTTTCCACGACCAAGCCCTTGACGCACGCATGGCCAACACGGACCGCGAGCGCTTGCGCGCACTCATCGCCGGGATCGCCGATTGGATTTGGGTTGAAGGCAATCACGACCCCACGCCCCCAAAACACCTGGGTGGACGTGCGGCGCCCGAGGTCAGACTGGGGGCGCTGGTGTTGCGCCACGAACCCACCCAGGGCCCCGCCAAAGGCGAAATCGCGGGCCATTTGCATCCCTGCGCGCGGATTCGTCGACGAGGGCGCTCCGTGCGCAGGCGCTGCTTCGCCGTGGCGGGTGATCGGCTGATCATGCCCGCCATGGGCGCGTTCACAGGCGGTTTGAACGTTTGTGATTCGGCCTTTGAGGCGGTCTTGGGTGAGCGCCCCGCCGCGCTGATGCTAGGGGCCGACCGCGTGTGGCCCGTCGCAGCCGCAAACTTACAGACCGACTGAGGAGACCAAAGGCGAGGGCGTTACAGCCCATGCAGCGCCGCGCCGACCGCGCCGGCGATGAGCGCCATCGCCGCGCCCAAGGTCAGCACAATCCGCAGCGCTTGGTACCAATCCGGCCACAAGCCTTGGCGAACGCCCTTGAGATCCCACAACAGCATGTGCACAAACCCGCCGATCAGGATGCTGATGCCGAGCACAGGCTGGCTCACCGGCGGCAAAGCGACGGCCACAGCCACCCATGCGATAATGCTGGGAAAAACCGCGGACATCAGGGTGACCGCGCCGGGCGGTGGGAATTCTGGACCAAGCGCGCGGCCCCAACGCGTCCCGCCCAAAAACGCCAACACCAGGCCGCCCCACAACACCAGCAAGGCCAGGGACAGCTGGGCGCGTCCATCAACCTCGTCGCCGCCAAACACGAAAACCCCCGCGGCGGCTGCGGCGAAAGGCCCAACGCCGGCTAGGCCAAGCAAGAGGGGAGCCGGCGGCGTGCGCAGTAACGAACCCAACATGGCGATCTTTCCCGTCAGTGGTCGAGCGCCGACAACCTAACCAGTTTGAATCCGCTTGGCGAGGTATGCACCCCCTTACCGTTCTTGCGCGCGGGTCTTCAGCACGTCAACCAAAGCAAGGTCGATGCGGCCGGTCTCGGGCAGGCCGGCGTCGCGTTGAAATTCAATCGTGGCGCGCCGCGTCGCTGGCCCCAGCTCACCATTGGAATCGCCGGCCTCGTAACCCATGGCGTTCAGGAGCGCCTGGGCTTCCCGGATCACATCGGCCGAGGGCGTGACGGAGACGTCGCCGTCCACCTGGTCGAACAGACCGTTGGCGATGGGATCAAGCGGCTGAAGCGCGAACTGCTCGATCAACGCGGCCGCCTCGTCGAGCTCGGTTTGCGTCATGGTCCGGGCCAACGTCGACGCCCGATCGAGCGCATCCGCATCGCCCGCTGCGCCAGCGAGTGAGAACCAAGCATGCGCCTGAGCGAGATCAACGCGCACGCCAAGACCTTGCTCATAGAGCACACCCAGATTGAATTGAGAATCGGTCGAGCCGAGGATGGCGGCCTCTTCGAACCAACGCGCAGCTTGCTCAAAGCTCTGCGGCGCACCGCGCCCGTTGGCGTATTTCACACCCAGTTGGTGCATGGCCTGGCGGTGTCCAGCATTGGCCGCGCGCTCCGCCCAACGCCGCGACTCGCCCGGGTTGGCGGCGATGCCGACGCCGCTGTCATACAGCTGCGACAAGCGGTGTTGGGCGGCGGCGAGACCAGCGTTCGCCGCCTCAAGCAACAGCTGCGCCCCGCGCTCAGGCAGACCCGCCTCAAGGCGCGCCAGGCCAAGTCGATACTGCGACACCGGGTCGGCGCCGGCTTCTGCGAGATCAGCGCGCACGTCAGCCTCACTGACCACAGGCAAAGGATTAGGTTCGGCCGTTGGCGCCCCCGCCAGCAATCGCGGATCGCCCGCGGCGTTGGGGTCCGGAGTGTCGTCGTCATTCCCGCTCGCCCAGTTCTCGTAGGCGGTGTAGGCCGCCGCACCCACGGCGGCGAACGCCATGCCGCCGGCCGCGATCAGCATGCCCCGGCCTTTATGGCGTTGAGGGCGCGCCAGAAGGCGTTCTGGCGGTACGTCGCTGGGGCTGGGAAGGCCAGCGTCGCGCTCGCGCATGGCGGCGACGACGTCGCTGGGCAGGCGCGAGAGCATGTCGTCGTCCTCGGGCGATCGCCCCCGAGCCGGCTCGTCGGTAAACCCGCTCAGCCGATCGTCGGCGTCTTCGCCAGCATCATCGCCAAACGGGTCTTCAGGATCGGCGGAGCCCGCCACGCCCGGGCCCAGTGGCGGTTGATAGCCGATGCGATCGCCAAACGCGCGTTCCCCGAACGGTTTCGCTGTGGGACTGCTCGGCGCCCCGCCTTGCTCGTCCATCGCCTTCAGGTAGGCTGCATCGGGATCGCTGGGGTCAATGGTTTTGCCGTCGGCGTCGGCGAAACCAGCATCATCGACGTCCTCAGCATTCAGTGTCATCCGCGCGTTGAGGCTGGCGATGACGGCGGTCGTTTCTGAGCCGACAAAGTCCAAGGGCTCATCGACTGGATCCGCGCTCGGGGCGGCGTCGGCAGGCGCGGGCTCTGGCGCGTGTTCCTCCGGCGGCGTTGGCGCGCCGCTCTTGCGCGCTTCAAGCCGCGCCATGGCGTCTTCAACCATGCGCCGGGTGCGCTCTTCGCTGTCGCGAATGCGTCCTTCCAGGTTTTCCGGATTGGTGCGCGCGACGTGGTCGGTGAGATCCCCGCTTAAGCGCTCCACCCGCTGGTCGACGGCCGAGACCGCGCGCACGGTCTGTTCTTGTGTGCGCACCACAGTTTCGAGCTTCGCGGTCACCTCGCCAACGGCCGCATCCTGACGCGATTGCATGTTGGCGAGCCGAGCTTCCAATTCGGCGGCCATGGTCGAGCCTTCGCCCGCAGCAGCCGCAATCTTCGCCAGTCGTTCTTCGTGGGCGGCGGCGGCTTTGTTGACGCTATCAACCCCAAGCGCGACGGCGGCCTCGGCCCGCTCCGCCGCCACAGCGCTGCGCTCGGCCGCAGCTTCGGTGCGCGCAACGGCGTCCGCTGTGTTACGGGCCAATTGTTCGGTGCGCTCCTCGGTGTGGGCCAAGCGCTCATCAACCGCAGACGACAGCCGCGCCACTTCGCCGACAATGCGCTCAAGCGCCTCAGATCGGCGCTTTTCCGACAACCCAATGTCAGCCAGCACCGAGTCCAACCGCGCGCTGATCGCGTCGATCTGTTGTTCCGACGCCACCGACTTCAAGCGCTCAGCCACCGCCGACCGGGTGTCCTCAACGAGCTCTGAAAGCTCCCGGCCCAGCGTCTCCAGCTGACCGCCAAACTCTTGGCGCAAGGCGTCGGCGCCCACCCCGTCACCCGAACCGCCGCCCTCGGCCACCCGGTCCTCGAGCACGCCGAGCGAGGATTCCAAGGCCTTCAGCGCCGCATTGGTGTTCGCTTCGGCTGCGGCCAGGCGCTCAGCGTAGGCGGCCAATTGTTGCTCGGCGGCCTCACGCGCTTCGGCTTCGCGCTCAAGCCCGATCTCGGCCTGCGCCAGCCGTGTTTCGGTGGTGTCGAGGAAATCGGTCAGCCCACGTCTGGTCTCATCGGCGGTTGCGCCCGCAGCCTGCACGTCTTGGGACATCCGAGCGACGGCGTCAGCGGTGTCCGCAGTGGTCTGATCAAGCGCAGTGAAACGGCTCTCCAGTGTTTCACCGGTTGTGCTGAGTTGTTGTTCGACCGCGGCTGTGTGTTCGGCGGTGGCTTCAAGCTTATCGCGCAGTTCGGCGATGGAGCTGGCCACCTGATCCTCAAGTCGCGCCAGGCTCGACTCCAGCGACTTAAGCGCCTCGCTGCTGCGCCCGCCATGCTCTTCGCTTTCCAGCCGTTCGATCCGGTCAAGCAGCGCAAGGCGCGCGGCGTGCAAGTCGGTGACCGCCTGACCGATTTGCTCTTCCAGCTCGGCCTGACCGCCCTCGGCGGCCTGCAGGCGCGAAACCAGACCCAGCACCGATTGGTCGATCCCTGTGATCGCGAGTGTTGACCTGTGCTCGGCCGCTTCGATGCGCCGCGACAGCCGATCCACCGCCGCAGCCAGTCCTTCGGCCGAGTGGGCGACATCTCCGTCCCCGCCATGGAGAATCTTGCGATTGATCCACTCGCCCACGGTTACGCCATCCTCTCGAGCCCCCGAGCGCGCCCGTTCACGAACGCGCGGATCAATGCCTCTCATGCTCCACGAGGAGTCCGTCGCCATTGTCTATGTTCCTTTCAGCGTCGGTCCGACCACGGCCTAACTCAGAAAGCGTGCCGCGAATCGCTCATCACGTCTCGGGTGTTTCCCCCCATTTCGTAAAGCCCCTGAGACATGTTCACAGGAAATCGCGACGCCGGTTAAGGTCCTGTTAAGCCGATTGCCCGGGGTTTGGGCGGGTTTTTGCTTGACGCTGACGTCAACGTCAGTTACGACCGACATCATGACTGAATCGCTTGCGAATAAAGCCAACCTGACGATCAGCGACGTGGTTGAGGCGTACGGCGTCACGGCCCGCGCTTTGCGATTTTACGAGACCAAGGGCCTGCTCGAGCCCCAGCGTCGTGGCCGCATGCGCGTGTATGACGGGGCCGACTGCGCCCGTCTCGATATCATCATTCGCGCCCGCCGGCTGGGTCTGAGCTTGGACGAGATCAAGACCATCCTCGATGTGGGTTCAGGAACCACCCAAGCCGATCGCCTCAAAGCGACGCGCGCCCAGTTAACGGAGCACCGGGCCGCGATGGAGATCCTCCAGGGCGACATCGACGTGTTGCTTGAAGAGTTGAACATCCGTGTCGCGCGGCTCGATGCTGAATTGGAAAAGCAGGGCGCCAGCATTGACGAAGACGATGACCTGCGCGCCCGCGCCGCCGCCTTTCAACGTCTGGGGCGTTCTTGGCTGTGGAGTGACGCCTCAACCTAGTTCGCCGCGATCCGTCCATCTTTACCGATACGCACTATAAAAGGGAGACAAACATGCCAACATACAGCGCGCCGGTCCGGGAAATGCAGTTCCTGTTTGATGATGTGCTTCAGCTCGACAAATACGACAATCTGCCGGGCTTTTCTGATGCGCCCAAAGACGTGCGTGACGCGATCCTCGAAGAGGCCGCGAAGTTTTGCGAACAAGTGCTTCAGCCATTGAACCGCGTCGGCGACCTTGAAGGCTGCACGCGCAATGATGATGGCTCGGTCAACGTGCCGACCGGCTTTCCTGAGGCCTACAAACAGTTCGTTGAGAACGAGTTTGGCGCGCTCGCCGCGGATCCCAATTATGGCGGCCAGGGCCTGCCGCACACATTGAACATGGCGTTCACCGAAATGGTCTCAGCCTCGAACCAAGCCTGGGGCATGTATCCCGGCCTCACCCACGGAGCGTACAACGCGATTCTCGCCGCGGGCTCTGAAGAGCAAAAGCAGATGTATCTGCCCAAGCTCGCCACGGGCGAGTGGTCCGGCACCATGAACCTGACCGAGCCCCAGTGCGGCACCGACCTCGGTCTCATTCGCTCCAAAGCCGTTCCCCAGGCTGACGGGACCTACAAAATCTCGGGTCAGAAAATCTGGATCTCGGCCGGCGAGCACTCCATGAGCGACAACATCATCCATTTGGTGCTGGCGCGCATCGAAGGCGCCCCCGAAGGCATCAAGGGCATTTCGCTCTTCATCGTGCCGAAATTCATGGTGAACGCCGACGGCGCGCCGGGTGAGCGCAACGGCGTGGTGTGCGGCGGCCTCGAAGAGAAAATGGGCATCCACGGCAATTCCACCTGTGTGATGCACTACGAAGACGCCACGGGCTTCCTCGTCGGCGAAGAGCACAAAGGCATGCGCGCCATGTTCGTCATGATGAATGACGCGCGCCTTGGCGTTGGCTTGCAAGGCCTTGCGCTCTCCGAGGTCGCGTACCAGAACGCCGCCGCCTTCGCCAAAGACCGGCTGCAGAGCCGTTCGATCTCCGGCGCCAAGCACCCCGAAAAACCCGCCGATCCGATCATCGTGCACCCCGATGTGCGCCGCATGCTGATGGACACCAAAGCCTTCAACGAGGGGGCGCGCGCGTTCACTTTCTGGACCGCGCTCTATTCCGATCTCTTGCACAAAAGCCCGGATCCAGACGTGCGCCAAAAGGCTGGCGACTACATGGCGTTGCTGACCCCCGTGGTCAAAGCCTTCCTCACCGACCGCGGCTACAAAGGCTGTAACGATGCGCTGCAGGTCTTTGGCGGCTCAGGCTATGTCGAAGAGTGGGGCATGTCCCAGTTTGTGCGCGATTGCCGCATCGCCCTGATTTATGAGGGCACTAACGGCATCCAGGCGCTGGACCTCGTCGGTCGTAAGCTCGGCATGGAAGGCATGCGACCGATCATGACCTTCTTCAAAGAAATCGATGAGTTTGTCGCCGAACACGAGAATGACGCCAACCTCACCCCGTTTGTCGAAGGGTTGCGCACGTCGAAAACGCGCTTGGATCAAGCCACCCAATGGCTCATCAACAATGGGTTGGCCAACCCGGAAAACGCCGGCGCCTCGGCCAGCGATTATCTTCAACTCTTCGGACTGACCGCCATGGCCTATATGTGGGCGCGGATGGCCAAAGCCGCCAACGCTAAGCTGGGCGAGGGGGCCGAAGACCGAACCTACTTTGAAACCAAGATCGCGACGGGCCGCTACTTCTTGGACCGCATTCTGCCTGAAAGCGCGGCGTACCTGCATAAGGTTGAGGCGGGCGCCGAAAGCGTCATGGCCCTCGACGAAGCCCAATTCTAACCGCGGACCGCAACAAACGGACAAGAAGGAAACGCTCCCATGGCTGAAGCTTATGTGTTTGACGCGGTGCGCACGCCCCGCGGGAAAAAGAAAAACGGCGCTCTGAACGAGATCACGCCGATCCAATTGGGCGCCCAAGTGCTCGAAGCGATCCGTGACCGCAATGAGCTCGACACCTCCAAAGTTGACGACGTGGTCTATGGCTGCGTCACGCCGGTTGGCGATCAGGGCGCAGACATCGCCCGCGCCTGCGTTCTCGCCGCCGACTACGACCAAAGCGTCGCTGGCGTTCAGATCAACCGGTTCTGCGCCTCAGGCCTTGAAGCCGTGAACATGGCGGCGGCCAAGGTCATGTCGGGCGAGGCCGACTTCGCCATTGGCGGCGGCGTTGAGTCCATGTCGCGCAACCCCATGGGCGCCGATGGCGGATCCATGGTGGCCGATCCTGAGCTCGCCTTTGACCATTACTTCGTGCCGCAGGGCGTTTCTGCAGACCTCATCGCCACAAAGTACGGCTTTTCCCGCGATGACGCCGACGCCTACGCCGTGGAAAGCCAAAACCGGGCCGCCAAAGCCTGGGAAGAGGGGCGGTTCTCGAAATCTGTGGTCCCGGTCAAAGACCAGCTCGGCCTGACCCAGCTTGCGAACGACGAGCACATGCGCCCGGGCACCGACATGCAATCGCTCGCCTCGCTGAACCCGAGCTTTGAAGAGCTGTCCAAATTTGTCGGCCTCGATTCGGTGGCGATCCAGCGTTATCCCGACCTGGAAAAGATGAACTTCGTCCACCACGCTGGCAATTCATCAGGCATTGTCGATGGCGCCGCCGCTGTGTTGGTGGGGTCGAAAGAAGCGGGCGAAGCCGCTGGCCTCAAGCCCCGCGCGCGCATCAAAGCCATGGCGAGCATCGGGTCCGAGCCGACCATCATGCTCACCGGTCCGGTCTATGTGACGGAAAAGGTGCTCAAAAAAGCCGGCATGAACCCTGAAGACGTTGACCTCTATGAGCTCAACGAAGCGTTTGCTTCGGTGGTTTTGCGTCTGATGCAAGCCTACGACATTCCCCACGACAAAATGAACGTGAATGGCGGCGCCATCGCCATGGGGCACCCGCTCGGCGCGACCGGCGCGATGATCTTGGGCACCGCCGTCGACGAGCTTGAGCGTTCCGGCAAGGAAACTGCGCTTGTGACGCTCTGTGTTGGTGGCGGCATGGGCACAGCGACCATCCTTGAGCGCGTCAACTAAGCCAACAGCGTCAACCAGGGGGCTGGCCCACATGTTCTTCAAGAAGAAAGCCAAGACCGAGGCGGCCAAAGCGCCAGCCCCCACCCCAGCAGAGGCCCCAGCGCCCGCGCAGCCGGCCGTCGCGCCAGAGCCTGCGCCCGCCGCTGCGGCCACGGAGGAAACACCCATGAGCGACTACAAGAACTTTGGTTTCGAAGTGGATGCCGACGGCATCGCCGTCGTCACCTATGATGTGCCGGAAAAGACGATGAACGTCCTTTCCTTGGACGTGATGGAAGACATCCAAGCGATCGCGGAGCGCGCCAAGACCGATGACGCCATCAAAGGCGTGGTGTTCCGCTCGGGCAAAAAGGACTTCGCCGCCGGCGCCGACCTCAAAAGCCTGTTTGGTCCGATGCAAGTGGGCGTCGCCCAACGCGAGGGCGATGAGAAGCTCGCCTTCATCCGCGACCAAGGCGCTCTGATGAGCCGCACCTTCACCCAGCTGGAAACCTGCGGCAAGCCGTTGGCCGCCTGCATTAGCGGGCTGTGCCTCGGCGGTGGGTTTGAGTTTGTGCTCTCCTGCCACTACCGCGTGATGGCCAGTGACGGCAAAGCCAAGGTCGGCTTTCCAGAGGTGCTGATCGGCTTGTTCCCAGGCGCTGGCGGCTCCCAGCGTTTGCCGCGCGTCGCCGGCGCGATGGAAGCGCTGCAAATCATGACCACCGGCAAGAACGTCGACGCCGAAGCCGCCAAGCAAAAGGGCATCGTCCACGAGGTTTTGCCAGCCGACCAAATGGTTGACGCCGCCAAAGCCTGGATCAAAGCCAACCCAGACGCCACCCAGCCATGGTACCAGAAGGGCTTCAAGATCCCTGGCGGCAAGGTCTGGTCGCCTGGCGGTCTGCAAGTGTTTGGCGGCGCATCGCCCATGGCGCGCCGCGAGACCTACGGCAATTACCCCGCTGTCCGGTATCTTCTGTCGGCGGTGTATGAGGGTCTGCAGGTCGACATCGCCGCCGGCCTGCGCATCGAAGAGCGGTATTTCGCCAAGCTGCTGCTCGATCCAGCCAGCAGCAACATGATCCGCTCGGTGTTCTTGTCGAAGCAAGCGCTCGACAAGGGCGAACGCCGTCCGGCCGGCCAAGAAAAGAAAGAGCTGTCCAAGATCGCCGTCATCGGCGCGGGCTTTATGGGCGCGGGCATCG
>CAZADA010000006.1:0-45533 GCA_964483775.1 uncultured Caulobacterales bacterium | reverse complement strand
TCGGCGAGGAAATGGCGGAAACGCGCGCTGTCGAGCACGCCCGCCATGCCCACCACGCGATTGTGCGGCAATCCAGAAAACTCCCGCAACGCCCACACCATGGCGTCCAGCGGGTTGGTGATGCAGATGACAAAGGCGTCCGGCGCGTGGGTCTTAATCGCCTCACCCACGCTCTTCATCACGCCGAGATTGATGCCCAACAGATCATCCCGGCTCATGTCCGGCTTGCGAGGCACGCCGGCGGTGACGATGATCACGTCCGAACCGGCGATGGATTCGTACTCGTCGAGGCTGGCGCCGGACAAATCGCTATCTTTGCCGAACACAGGCGCGGCCTCGGCGATGTCCAGAGCCTTACCCTTTGCGATGCCGCCCTTCATGTCGACCAACACCACGTCGCCAAGTTCCTCGCGGGCGATGACATGGGCCAGAGTGCCGCCAATCATGCCGGCGCCAATCAAAGCAATCTTGTTGCGAGCCATATCGCTCTCCTCATCATTGGGAGCCATCACCTGCGGCGCGGCTTGGTGTGGCGTGGGGGTCTGGGGCGGCGTCGAGCCATGATCGACATCCGCCTGCGAAGCCTCAGCCGGCGTTCCGGCGCTGTCAGCCGCCGCGCGGGGCTGTGCAGTGGCGGCAGACGCCGTTGGCGGCGAGTGTTTGGATTTGCGGAACCAACCGAACATGCGGCCCTCATAACGATGCTGCGAGGCTTATCCCGCAACGCGGCAAAGCGCAATGTCACACCCCGCACGCTTGCACCCGCGTCAACCCGTGGCCATAGTCCCATCAGAAGCGTCATCGGAGTCCGCCATGCAACGCCACGTCCTGACCAGCCTCGCAACCGCTTTCGCCCTCGCGATCAGCACACCGCTCGCCATGGCACATCCCGGCGATGACGAGGACGAAACGCAAGTGCAAGACGTGCGCGCGGACGTGGTCGTGTCCGTGGACGGCATGCATTGCGTGGAATGCGCCGGAACGATCGGAGCGCGGTTACAGTCCACCGGACCCGTTGAAGCGTTCGCGGCCGACATTGACGCTGGGACCCTGACAGTGGCCATCCCCGAAGGCGAGAGCCTCGACGATGAGACCATCGCCGACGCCGTGCGTTGGGCCGGCTACACCGTGATTGACATCACCCGAAACAGTTAGCGATTGAGCCAATGGCGGGCCGGTCAAAGGAGCGGCGCGCGTAGGCGCAACGCTCCTTTGCTCGCTCAGAAGCCTTGGCGCCAACTGACCGCAGCCTTGTAGTTCCGACCAGGTTGGCTGACGCCCGCGAACACGACCTCGTAGTCGGCATCCGTGACGTTATCGACGCCAAGGTCGACACGCAGCCCGTCCAGGCGCCCGCCATCGGGCTGCCAGACCAGATACACATCCCCGACCGTGTAACCGTCCCGTGCGTCGGCTGGGGTGTTCACCTCGTCAAAGTCGCTCGCCACGGTCACCCGCGATCCCAACCGCACATCAAAGCGATCAAAGCGCACCCCACTGTCGATGAAGAACCGATCTGGCGACAGGATACCGAGAAACTCGCCAGTGTCCGCGTTCTCGCCATCAGTCGTGGAATAGTTGGCGCGCGCATAGAACACGGAGGAGTCATAACTGGCTTCCAGCTCAAAACCATTGATCTCGGCGTTGGCCACATTGACGTATTGGCTTGTGTTGCCGAACGCCGCGCCCGATCCGCACGGCGGTGATCCCGGCGGGATCTGATCGGCGGTCAAGAAACAGGTGAACGGCGTGGCCACGACCAAATCGATCAGTCCGGTCACCTCAGACTCATAATAGGAGGCTTTGGCTGTGAACACGTCACCGTCCATCACCACCGAATCAAAGTCGACCCCGGCCCCAAACTCATAAGTCTCGGAGTCTTCAGGCCCAAGATCGAGGTTGACGATGAAGTCATTGGCCACAAACACCGGCGGTCCAAACAACACCGGAGCCGACAAGTCAGGGATCTGGAAGTGAACACCGTCGGCGTATTGTTCATTGAACGATGGCGCGCGGAAGCCTTCTGCATAGTTGGCGAAAAACAACAGCTCATCGATGGGGGCATACGACAGCCCAAGCTTAGGCGACACCGAATCATCGTCGGTTGACGCCTCCCCGACGGCCTCATTCTCAAACCGGTCCCACCGCACGCCGGGAATGGCGCGAAACAGCCCAATCGATGTCTCGACAGCCAATTCGCCCTGAACAAACACGCCCGTAAACGCGGTCTCAGCATCGGGCACGCCGCCCCGGGTGCCGTCCGCCGTCGTGTTGTCGCGCCCGGTTTGTTCGTCGACGTAGTATTCGCCGCCATAGGTGAGCGTCAGTTTCGTCGCATCGCCGAAGTCAAAGCGTGACCGGTTGTCGACCGCAAAGCCCAGCGTCTCAACCGCCCGCGTGATGACCCGATCGCTGTCGGTTTCATCCTCTTCCACTTCGTTGTCGGCCGAAAACGCCGTGATGTTGAGATCAACCCACCGGTTGTTGGCCGGCGCATAGCTCAGCACGGCTTGCAGCGTGTCGCTTGTGATGTCGCGCGCGACCAGGGCGTTGCCCTCCGCCGGAGCGTTGGCGCCCTGGGGATTGTTGGGGTCCAGGCTGTCACCGCGATACCCCAGCCAGGAGAGCGAGGCCGTCGTGCTGGGGGTAAGCTGAACACTACCCTTGAGCAGGCTCGAGAAAATCTCGTCATCAGCCGCCAAGGTGAGACCGCTGCCCAGGTCAATGTCGCCCGCTTCGCGATACGTCACGTTGGCCACAATGTCGAAGCGATTGTCCGTACTGCGCCACACGCCTGTTCCGCCAAGCCGAAACTCGTCATTCACGCTTTGATGGCCGGCGCTGACCCGAAGCCCCGACTGCTCGCCAGCCCCCAGCACATCCTCCGCGCGGATCGTACGCAGCGCGATCACCCCGCCGAGCGCGCCTGAACCATAAAGCGCCGACGTGGGCCCGCGCACGACCTCCACGGTCTGCACCAATTCAGGATCGATGAAGAACCGCCCATCATGACCGGACAAAAAGCTCTGGCGCGCGCCGTCAAAGAACACCTGCACGCCCGCGCCCGATAATCCGCGAATGGAGGGCGTTTCTCCGTTGCGACGCGGCCCGCCGCCAAACTCAGCCCCTGGCACGGCGTCAAAGAGGTCAGCCACGGTCGAGGGATTGAAGTCCTCGATCACATCGCGCTCCAACACGGAAACTTGGCCGGGATAGGCGAAAGCGGGAATCGGATTGCGGGTCGCGAACACGCTGATCACGTCCTCGGCCTCACCGCCCTCCTCAGGTCCAGGAGGGGTCGCCGTCTGCGCCGCCGCAACACTCCCCACCATGCAGGCCCCAACGCCGCTCAACAATCGGGCTCGCATCATCCATCCCCTTTCTGCGAATGATTTGCAATTGCGTGGGGAATAAAGCCGCCCCCTCCAAAGCGCAAGTGCTAATCAGTCGCAGTTGCAGTTTCGCGGGGTTCCTGTAGGACTCCGCCATTCGGTTTCGCCGTCGCAGGACATTGCCATGGCGCAGAACAAGGGGATCCTCATGAAACGATTGAGACTTCGGCTGATCGCCGCCGGCGCTCTGCTCGCCACGACCGTCTCAGCCTGTGTCATCATCGACGCGGACACCGCCGCACCACAGCCGGCCGTCGAGATCAGCGCGGAAAAGTTTGAGGCTGATCGCCAAGCGATCCTCGCCATGGCCGGCAACTTCACAGTCACCTTTGACTTCACCGAAACCACGGCGTTCGTGGACGGCTATGAATTGAAGGAGCCCAAATTGAGCGGCGCCCGTGAAGTCGTGCGCGTCATTGAAGACCGTGGGGATTTCATCAGCCTGCAGCACATTTTGGTGGTCGGACCGCCCAACAATCCCATGCCGATCAAGCATTGGCGTCAAGACTGGACCTATCAACCCGACGGCGTGTTGACGTTCATCGGCGGCAACGCTTGGGAAACGCGCGACGTCGCCACGACCGCAGCAGCTGGGCGCTGGTCACAAGTCGTCTACCAAGTCGATGACGCACCGCGCTATGGCGCCTTGGCCGCTTGGACGCACCAGGATGGCGTCTCCCAGTGGGAGCCGGACGCCGCCTGGCGACCCTTGCCGCGACGCGATGCCACCACGCGTGACGATTATCACGCGATCAACGCCGTCAATCGTCACGCCATCACACCGACCGGTTGGGTGCATGAACAAGACAACAGCAAGCTGGTGTTGTCGGGCGACGATCCCCAAGTCCTCGTGCGCGAGGTTGGCGTTAACACCTACACGCGCAACGACGATTTCCCATCCAGTGTCGCCGACGTCTACTGGGAAGCGACCCACGACTATTGGGCGGCGGTCCGCGCCGAGTGGTCACAACTTGAAGCGAGCACGAATGGGTTTGGGCTCACCATTCAGGGTGAACCCGAAGAGCTCTACATGAAGCTTCTGACACTCGCCGACGCGGTCAAATCAGGCGACACGGCGTCATCCGACGCCATCGACGACGCCAAAGACGTGATCGCCAGCTACACCACCGCACGTGTGGGACGGCTCGAAACCCGCCTCGCAGCGCTGCAGCCCTAGTCTGTGTCGTGATCAAGGAAGGGGCGCCCCCACGGCCCCCCCCTTCCGCTTGTCGCTAGTGAGCCTGTCCAACACTCGGTGCGCGGCTCAACGCTGATGAGGCGGGCTCAACGCGTGACATTTGAAACAGCCAACCATTACGGTTGACGACGGCTCCGTTTTGGCGCGCTGGCGCGTCAATAATAGGCGCAACTTTCGCCTTACGCCGGCCCGTTCTGGACTTGAAAAACATGGTAACACCCCTCATCAGTGGCCTTGACCCAGCCTTGGGGTGATTCGTGCATATCTTCTAAACAAAGCGGCGGGTCATACACAGAATTCGCAATCACAAAATGTGTTGGCTAAGACTTTGCCGCGCTGCACCCAAATACTCTTCACTCCGCATTTCGCGCAATCGTGACGCTGTGCGTGCAAATTCAAACGAGCCATCGCCGTCAGGATAAAGCGTCTCTGGCTCACCTGCCGCTGAAGCGACAAGCTTAGTGCGCGCCTCGTACAGCGTATCGACGAGTGTGACAAAGCGCTTGGCTTCATTGCGTTTGTCGGGCCCCATCTGGGGAATGTCATCCAGCACCAGCGTGTGAAACCGCCGCGTGAGCGCCAAATAGTCCGCCGGGCCGAGCGGCTGACCGCACAAAGCCTCGAACGAAAACCGCGCCGCCCCTGCGCCGGTCCGCGGCGCCCGCAACAAGCGGCCCTGCACGGTCAACACATCGCCGTGTTCGTCATCGCCGCGTATCAAATGCGCCCAAATCGCGTCCATCTCAGCACGGGCCTGCGAGCCAAGCGGACTGTGCCACAGACCGGCCGCCTGCAGCCGCGACAGACGATAGTCTTGGCTCGCCTGCACTTCGACCACCGCCGTATGCGCGCGCAGCATATCGATGAACGGAGTGAACAACTGCCGGTTGATCCCATCCTTATAGAGATCTTCCGGCGGCCGATTGGATGTGGTGACCAGCACAACCCCGCGCCCAAACAGCGCTTCAAACAACCGGCCGAGTATCATGGCGTCGCCGATGTCGTTGACTTGCATTTCGTCAAAGCACAAAAGCCACGCCCGTTGCGCCACACCTTGAGCCACCTTGGCGATGGGATCATCGGCCTCAGCGCGCCGGGCGTCAGCAATACCCGCGTGCACGTCCTGCATAAACTCGTGAAAGTGGGCGCGACGTTTGCGCGGGGTCTGGGCGGCCTCGAAAAACAGGTCCATGAGCATGGATTTGCCCCCGCCCACCCCGCCATGCAGATACACCCCGCGGCAACCGGGGCCCGTACGGCCAAACAGCAGGCTCTTGATCCCGGGCCTCCAGCCATCAAGTCGACCGAGCAGGCCCTCAAGGTGCTCCAGAGCGGCGAGTTGAGCAGGATCAGACGAGATGCCGCCGGCGGCGACACGGGCGGTGTACTCAGCAATCAAAGCCATACGATGCGCTCAAAACACGGACGGGCGAAGTGACCGCCCAGTGTCGGGCGTGCTAGCGCGTTGCGCCCATCTTGTCATGACGCTGCGGACCGTCCGATGCACAAGCATGATCACGCCTCGCCACTAGGAGGTTGCGCGCGCTTAAGCCTGTGTCGTCACCACCGATGGTGGGGCCTCCGCCCGCGCCCATGTCAAAAACCCGGACGCCGCCGCCGCCAAAGCGAGCAACGCCATGGCGGCCAGAACCACCAGCTTGGGACCGTCCTTGGGCCGGTTGGTCATCATGATCCCCTCACTCATCGTGCGACGCATCATCGCCCTCTTGGAGATCCGCGTCCACATCACGAACCCACGATGGCGAGCCGCCCCTCATCGATCGCCGTGACTTGCGATCGCGTGGCTCTGCTTTGTTGCTCGTCCGTTTCGATGTGCGCGCTGGGCTCAGCGCCGAACGCGCCTTGGCTGCACGCTGGGGGCGAGCGTTACGGCTTGGACGCGTCTTGCGCTCGATTTCGCGCAGCTTGGCCGCCTGAAGCACCGAAAGCGGCTCATCAAGGTCGCCCTTCGCCGGATCAGTGAACGCTGACCCGTAAGCCTCAAGCCGAGCCTCCACCGAATCGGCAAAATCAGCTTCCCAAGCGGACAAAGAAGGCGCTTGCGTCTCCTCAGCCCCCGTGTCCGCCGCGGCGACAACCCGTTTCAGCTTCGCCAGCGCACGCCGCGTTTTGCCCGCCGCCACAGAGCGGGACCGCGCGCCACGCTTGGGTTTGCCCAACGCCGATGTTTTGAACGGCCGGTCAGCCATCACCCAGGGCGGACAGATAAAGGTCCATCAGCGCCTCCTGTTCGTCGCGCTCATTGCGATCCATTTTTCGCAGGCGCACCACTTTTCGCAGGATTTTGGAGTCAAACCCCATGGACTTGGCTTCATCATAGACACTCTTCATGTCCGCCATGACGGCGGCTTTGTCCTCCTCCAGCCGCTCGATCCGCGCAACAAACGCCTTGAGGTGATCGCGCGCCGCCCCGCCCATACGGTCCGAGCTTACCCCTTCTTCACTGGTTTCACTGGGAAAAGCCTGAATGACGGCCATGCGCCTATCCTCCATCCAAAGTCGTCTGTCCCCCGAGCTCACCCCGAAGGCCGCGCCGCGCGCGAGCTGGCAACGCTAGGTCGGCGCGCGAACGAAATGAACCCCGCCCACGACCATCATGTTCACATGATGTTCTTACCGATACCCTAGGCGCGTCGGCTTGGCAAGCGGCCTACGGCCCCACGGACCGCCCCCAACTCGAGCCCACAAACCACAGACTTCCAAAGGCTTTCGCCAAACGCCGCGCGCAAGGCCGGTCCCGCTGAGCGCCCACGCCGCAGCCCATCCCAACCCGATCCGACGCGCACAGGAGGCTTGGGGCGTCCACAGCTAAGTTCGTTCCGGCGTCCCCCCCATAACGGGGTCACAAGCGTCTGCGTCCGCCAGGCGATCGTCGTGAAGGGCGCGGATGTGCTCGACAATCAGCTCGGGTCGCTCATGATGCGGCAAATGGCCGACCTCGGGCGTCAAGCACAAGCGCACGTCCTGCGCCATACCGGCAAAGAGCACCGAGTGCCGATCGGTCTTGACCACCGTCTCATCGGGACTGGCGATGATCGCGATCGGCAGGGTCAAAGTCTGATAGCGCACCTCTTGCGCAGCGAGCTCGGCGTTCACGCGCGCCAAATCCTGGGCGTTGGCGGCAAAGTGTGCGGGGCGAAACACCAGGCCCTGTCCAACCGCGGCGAGATAACCTTCCGGCGGCTCACTCGGCGCAAACGAGGCGGCGACCCCCTTGTCCAGTTGCAGCGGCCCTGCGATCGGAACCAAAAATCGATTGAAGATGAACCCGGCGACAGGGGCGGCGCCCACATGATTGTACCAGCTCACAGGTCCGACATAGCCGTGAGTGACCGGCGCAACCAGGACCAAGCCAGACAGCAACTCAGGATGGTCAAGCGCTGTGCGCACGGCCACCGCACCGCCATACGAATGGCCGACCACAATCGGGTTCTCGATGTTTTCCGCGACGATCAAGGCAGCAACGGCGTCGGCATGCCCGGCAAGTCGATCGCGTGCGCTCAACCCACGCGAGGGGCTGTGACCCGCGCCCGGTCGGTCCACCGCCAACACCCGAAAGTCATCGGACAACAAAGGCCCGAGCGCCGTCATCAAATCCCGCGCATTGGCCGTGGCGCCGTGCACCAGCACCACCGTCGGCGCGCCAGCATCTTCGCGGCCGGCCTCAAGCACATGCAGCTGATACCGCCCGGCCTCGACCATCCGCCCCTGCGCCGGCCATTTGGCGTTCGCCCAAACCGTGTAGCCAATCCCGCACGCACCCGCGGTCACGAGCAAAATCAACGCGCCATAGGCAAGCATTTTTCCGACCATGAACTCGCCCGATTCAAACAGCGCCCCAAAACCCAGCTCCATCCGATCAGATCGGAGCCTGAGCCCTGCCGTTAGAAACCAGTCCGGCCGACGAAGCTAGAGGTCGATTCCCTCAACCTCCCGCGCCAAGGTCTCACGACGCCCCTTGGCGAATTCATGTTCCGGATACAGCGCCAGCACACCGTCATAGGCGGCCATGGCGCCGTCAAAGCGCTCGAGCCGCTCAAACACGCCGGCAAGGGTCAACAGCGCATCGTAACGACGAGCGTCCAACCGCACCGCCGCCTCAAGGTCGAGGATCACTCTGGCGATATCGTCGCTGACCAGTGCGATCTCGGCGCTGCGAACATAGGCTTCAGCGCTCTGCTCCTCAGAAAGTGCAATGGCGCCATCGGCCAGCTGCCGCGCAAGGGTTGCATCGCCAATGCCGGCCGCAGCCAACGCCCGCCGGTTCAACAGCCGCACAGTGGGGTCCGATTGTGCGCGCCACACCGCCTCGATTTCTTCGGCGACAAAGGCGGCCTCGGCCGAGTCCGGCGCCGCCGCCAGCTCGACAAACAACCGGTCCATCCGCTCTTCGGGCGTTTCGTTCGGCGGGGTTTCGGGCTCGGATTCGGCCTCATCGTCGGCGCCTTCGCCGAGCGTAAAACCATCCAACAAATCGGACATATTGACGTCAGGGTCATCGGGGGCCGCATCAGGTTCGCCCACATAAGGCTCCCCCTCGCCCTCTTGCGCCGTCGCCGCGACCACACCGCCACAACACAGCGCAAGCGCGCACGCCAGTGTCGCGGCCTGCGCGAACGAACCAAGCTTGAAAACCGACTCTCCTGCGCTGTTCATGCGCGGATCACCCTTCACGGGCTTTAAACCGGGGGTCCGGCTTGTAAATTACATAACCGCGCAATTTGCGGCGCACCACTTGGCACGCACGGTGGCGCTGCTTCAACGACTTGAGCGAGCTTCTGACTTTCATGGTGTTGTTCCGAACCAACCGACTGTTTCGACGTAAGCCCTTATCATTGCAGCTTGGACGTTTCCTGGCAACAATGTGTGTGGCCGTTCTGGCCGCCTGTGCAGCCGCGCCAATCGCCCCCGTGGCCGCTGAAGAGACGTTTGCCGAGTGGAAATCGGACTTCATCGATCGCGCGGTCGCAGCGGGCCATGATCGCGCGTTTGTTGCGGCCACGCTGGCCGACATTGAACCGATCGAGCGCCTCATTGAGCTTGACCGCGACCAACCAGAGTTCGTCCGCCCGATTTGGGAGTATCTCGACAGCGCCGTTTCCGCCTCGCGGGTGAACACGGGCGGCGAGCGCCTCATTGAGGAAACCGAGCTGCTGACGGTCATCGAACGGCGCTGGGAGGTGGGCCGGCACGCCCTGGTCGCCGTATGGGGGCTTGAAAGCGCCTTTGGCGCGGTGATCGGCGACACCGATGTCGTCACCGCCCTGGCCACGCTGGCGTGGGAAGGCCGCCGCCGCGCCTTCTTTGAGGGCGAATTGCTCGCCGTCTTCACCATACTGGAGTCGGGCGCCGCCAGCCGCAGCGATCTGATCGGCGGTTGGGCGGGCGCCATGGGCCAAACCCAATTCATGCCGTCGACCTATGTGCAGTACGCCATCGACCACGACCAAGACGGCCGCAAAGACCTGTGGGCCAATCGCGGCGACGCCCTCGCGTCCGCCGCCCATTACCTCAACCGCTTCGGCTGGGCCAGCGATCAACCCTGGGGCGTGGAGGTCACCCTGCCCGATGCGTTTGACTATGCGCTGGCGGGCACAACCACACAGTCGGTCGCCGACTGGTCCGCTCTGGGCCTCACCCTCGCCGATGGCGCCGCGTGGGACGACGATCTGTCCGGCGTGAACGCCAAACTCCTCTTGCCCGCTGGCGCTGAAGGGCCTGCGTTCCTGACTCTTCCCAATTTCGAGGTCATCAAACGCTACAACGCCTCGACCGCGTACGCTCTGGGCGTGGGCCTGTTGGCCGACCGGCTCGCCGGTGGTCAGGGCGTCAACGCCGCCTGGCCGCGCGACACGGTGATGCTCACCAGCTCCCAGATCCGCGACCTGCAGCGCGGCTTGCGCCAATTGGGTCACGATCCACGCGGCATTGACGGCAAAGTCGGCCCGGCCACGCAAGCCGCCCTGCGCGCCTGGCAGCAGGCCAACAACCGACCCGCCGACGCCTTCGCCACGCTTGAAGTGCTCCAAGCCGTGCAATCACAACTTTGACAATCAGCTTTCGCCCTGGCCATCCATTGAGTATCATCATCATCTCACGCCTTGGGGGACCCACATGAGAGCACGCGCACTCCTCGTTACCGCGATCGCGGCCTGGCCGTGCGCCGCACAGGCGCAAGACTTGGTCGAATGCGCCAAAGAAAACTACACGAAGACGTTGGGCACATTTGAAGTGAGCTCACACTTCCGGGGCGATGACATCGGCGCGTTCGAGTTTAGCGTCACAACGATTGTATCGGAAGCCACCAACAACGGCTTCATCTCGCAGAGCTTCGAGAACGGTAAGCTCATCGACCGTTCGGTGACCGAATACAACGCCCAAGGTTACACCACCGACTTTCAGGACCTCGTGGACAACGCCAACTACAACCTAACGTCCGTCATTCGCAGCTGCACCCGCGAGGACGCCTCGGGCGTGATGACAGTGACCGAAGACATCACCATTGCCTACCCGGCCGACAACGTGGCGTTTGACGGCGCCATCGAAGTTGAGATGACCCGCGACAGCGGTCGTTATGTCGTCTACTTGGTGGTGGGTGATGACCGCATCTGGGTGGGTTCGGTCGTCGCCAATCGCCAGGAGCTCAAAGCCAGCTAGGGGCCGTCGCCGCCCACACCAATCGCGCCGCCCCGACAGCGTCCTGGCCTAAACGCCGGCCCGCGCCGAGGCCGCGGCGATCGTGGACGATCGCAACGACACAATGGTGGCAAGAACGCCCATCACAGCAAGGGCGGTGAAACTGCCCGCGCCGCCGGCGAGCGTGTAGAGCCCAACGCCAAGCGCGGGTGACAAGAAAAAACCAATGCCGGCCGTTGCGGCGATCAAACCCGCCGTCGCGCCTTGTTCATGTGGACTGACCGCCAAGCTCGCCGCCGCCCCCGCGCCAGGCCGCGCCAATCCAATCCCGAGACTTAACACCACAAATCCGAACACAAACAGCGCCAAACTTGGGGCCACGGCCAACACCACAGCGCCCAGAACAGCCATGCCGCCGCCCGACACCAACGCCGCACGCGGACGCAGATCAAGGCGCGGGATGACCACCAACTGCGCAACCAAAGCCGCCAACGCCCCCGCCGTGAGCACCACGCCGCTGGTCGCAATGGCGTCGGTGGCCGACAGACCAAGCCGGTCCATCACCGCAAACCCAATGGTCTGAAGCGAGGCGGCTTGCACCAACCAGATCAACGCTGAGGTCATCAAAACATGGCGCAACCGCGGATCACCCGCCAGCCGCCATTGGTCGCCCAACCGTCGACGCGCCCGGCCCGGCTCCGGCGCGTCCTCACTCAACGTCAAACGCACCAACACAGCGCCCACAAGGGCCACGGTTCCTGCAACAACAAATGGCCCAGCATAGCCCAGATGCGGCGTCAACAGCGCCGCAGCAATCGGTCCGCACGCGGCCCCCGCGCCAAACGAAGACGTCAACAACGCGATGGCGCGCGTTCGCGAGGCCGGCGGTGTGCGGTCAGCAACCCAGGCCTGGGCGGCCGGCGCCACAGCGGAATTCAGCAGGCCGAAAATCGCGCGGCTCCCGATGAGCATGGCGCCGGTAAGTCCCGCGCCGATCAGCCCCGCCATGGCCAGTCCGACCGTCTCCGCCATCGCCCACATGGACAACGCCGCGCCAACCAGGCCCATCACGATCAACGGGCGCCGGCCATATTGGTCCGACAACCCGCCCCACACCTGGCTCATGATCGTGAACAAGAACGCGGCGACCACATAGATCGCGCCAACCGCAATGTCCGCCAATCCCACATCCCGAGCCAGCGCTGGCAGGATGGCGAACAACATGGAGTTGGACACCCCATTGTTGAACAACGACACGAACAGCACCCAAAACCCACGGTCGTGGGTAATGTCGAGCGCGACGGAATGACGAGCTGCCACAGGCATAAATAATGATCCAACGAGGAAGCGGGGGGCAGTAGAACTTTCTTTCCCAACCGCTCACCAGAGATATAGGAGAGTTTCGCGTTCTCGGCAATTGGCGCAAAGCTCTTGCGCGACGCGACCACGCCGCCGAACCGCCGCCTCGAGCGAACCGGTGGGATTTGAACAATCGACGTTACAGCGACTTAAATCTGATTTGGCATACCCAAGGCTGGTGAGTGGCGCGTGGGTCGGGTCTGGTGTTTGCAATCATCGGCATTTTGGTGGTGTTTGGCATGGTGTTCGGCGGCTTCATGCTGGCCGGCGGGCACTTTGACCTCATCCTGAAAGCCCTGCCGTTTGAGCTGATGATGATCGGCGGCGCCGCGATCGGCGCGTTCCTCATCGGCAACCCGATGGCGGTTGTCAAAAAAGCGCTGGGCGGGCTGGGGATGGTGTTCTCAGGGGCCAAATGGAAGAGCAAGGACTATGAGGATCTGCTCTGCCTGCTGTTCCTGCTCACAAAAACAATGAAGACCAAAGGCGTCAT
The DNA here is from genome assembly GCA_964483775.1 of uncultured Caulobacterales bacterium. GTDB lineage: Bacteria > Pseudomonadota > Alphaproteobacteria > Caulobacterales > Maricaulaceae > CAZADA01. Next base: position 32,434 of record CAZADA010000006.1, on the reverse strand, counting down.
AGCGCTCGAGTCGCACATCGAAAATCCAACAGAGAGCGCCATTTTTTCGCGTTATCCGAAGATCCTCAAGGATCATTTCGCGGTGGATTTCATTTGCGACACGCTGCGCATGATGACGATGAACCTGGAAGACCCGCACCAGGTCGAAGACGCCATGGAAAAGCAGCTGGAGAAACACCACCACGAGGCCCATTCGGCGTCCCATGCGATTCAGACCATGGCAGACGGCCTGCCCGCACTGGGTATTGTGGCCGCCGTGCTTGGCATCATCAAAACGATGGGCGCGATTGACCAGCCACCGGAATACCTTGGCAAGATGATCGGCGGCGCTCTGGTGGGAACGTTCCTCGGCGTGTTCCTCGCCTATGGCCTTGTTGGACCGTTTGCTTCACAGCTCAACGCGATCCTTGATGAGGACCATCATTTCTACAAGATCATTCAGGCCGTCCTCGTCGCGCACCTGCATGGCAACGCAGCCCAAATCTCGGTGGAGATTGGCCGCGGCGAAGTGCCCAGCAGCCACCAGCCGACCTTCACCAAGCTCGAAGAGGCGCTGAACGAGATCCCGCCCGAAGTCGGCTAAGCCCGCCTAAGCGATCTCATCGCAGGGGGCAAGATCCAAAACACCATACTGATCAACAGGGTAGCCTTCAAACCGGGCGATAAAGTAAACCGCCCGCGCCTCCGATTGGTCGACGGCCGCATCGATAACGATCCGGCTGGCCGCCGTAACGTCCGGCCCATACCCCAAGGCCTCAAGCCCATAAAACTCACCGGTAAACTGGGTGCAAGTCCGGCCGGCCTCGCAGGCCGCGACCCAATCCGCCTCGCCCTTGAAGCGCCCATACAGCCCCTCGTCCGGCCATTGGCCATAGGCCGTCGTCACGCCTCCTGAGTCGCGCTCAATCGTCACCTCAACGCCGGACCGGCCGCCGCCGGTGATGTTGTGCGCAACACCGCACCAACGCTCAACGGAGACCGCTTGGGCCAACGCCGGAGCGCCCGCCAGCACGCACGCGCCCAACAGCGCCGTTCCGATGGCCCGCACACCGCGCATCCTCGCACCTCGTTCAACCTGACCAAACCTTAATCCAACCTATCCGTTCGCCCCTGGACCGTCGATGAACAATCGGCTAGGATCTTATTGCTAAACAATAAGCCTTTATCGCCGAGCGATAAGCGCGAAAGGGCATCGGTCGGGAAAGCGCAGGAGCTAGCGGTATGGACATCAATCTGAGCCTCTTGGGGCTGCTTTACGCAGGTTTGGTCATTTGGGCGGTGCTCAACATCGCCCAATCCCATCAAGCCACCCTGGGCAAAGCGATTTGGTTGCTGGTGGTCTTGGTCCCCCAGCCGATTGGCGCGTTTGTTTGGCTGTTCTTCGGCCCGCGCAACGCCGAGCGCAGCAGCTGGCGGGAGGACCGCTACACCTACGGCTCGCGTCGCCACGACTGGTAACGTTTGCCAACAGCCAAAGGGGTGGTAGAGGCCAACCATGGCTGGCCCACCCCCGTTTGCGCCCGGCTGCCTGGCGCCCGACCGCCCCGCGCTCGATTGGTCCGCGCCGAGCGGGCCGCGCTCCGCCACATTCAATGATGTCTACTTCTCGGCCTCCGACGGACTGGCCGAAAGCCGCGCGGTGTTCATCGACGGATGCCGCTTGAGCGAACGCTTAAGCTCACTGCAGCCTGGCGACCACGCGGTCGTCGCCGAGCTTGGATTTGGCTCAGGCCTCAACTTTCTGGCGCTTTGGGCGCTGTGGCGCGCCGTACGCCCTCCCAACACCCACCTGCATTTTGTCTCCATCGAAGCCGCCCCTCTGACAGCGACGGAACTGGCGCGCGCCCACGCCCCATGGCCCGAACTGAACGAGCTCTCAACGCTGTTGCGCTCGCGGCTCCCCCCGCCGATCAAGGGCGTCCATGCGCGCCGGCTTGACAGGGAGCACCTCAGCCTGACAGTGGCGTATCTGCCGGTCGATGAAGCGCTCGACGCCCTCGAAGTGACCGCCGATGCGTGGTTTCTTGACGGCTTTGCGCCCGCCCGCAACGCCGCCATGTGGAGCCCGCACGTGCTTGCCGCCGTGGGCGCGCGCACCAAACCGGGCGGCAGGGCGGCGACCTACACCGTCGCAGGCGCGGTACGCCGCGGCCTTGAAGCGGCGGGCTTCGCCGTAGCCAAGCGCCCCGGCTTCGGCGGCAAACGCGAACGCCTCGAAGCGCTGCGCCTAGACGACCCGCCCTGCCCGCCAAGCCGTGGACGGCGCGGCCCTCATTACCCGGCCGCCTTGGGAGTTCGCCCGGCGACCGCCTTCATTGTCGGAGCGGGCCTTGCCGGCGCACATCTTGCCGTCGCCCTCTCCCAGCGCGGCGTTCGCGTCAGTGTTCTTGACGCCGATGGCCCAGCGTCGGGCGCCAGCGGCAACCCCGCCGGACTGGTCATGCCGCGTGTTGATCTCGACGACCGGGCGCCGGCGCGCCTGCACCGCGCCGCCTACGCCTTCGCCCTCAACGCCTACGCCGAAGATCCAACATGGTTTGAACCGACAGGCGTGTGCGCTTTGACGCCAGGCAAGGAGGACCGCGACTGGGCTGACCGCGCCATCACCAGCGGCGCCCTGCCGCCCGATTGGCTGACCTGGGACAGCGACAAACGCGGCCTGACATACGCCAACGCCGGCATCGCCCGCCCCGCCACAATCGTTGCCGACCTCCTGGCCAAGGCCGGCGCAACGCCGACCCTCGCCCATATCCACCGACTTGAAACCAGCGACCAGTTTGGCGCGCGCGCCTTCACACCCGCCGGCGACCTCGTCGCCGAAGCTGACATCGCCATTGTGTGCGCAGGCCCGACGCTCGCGCGGTTCCCACAGACGCGCGCGCTCACCATTCGTCCCTCACGCGGCCAAATCAGCTTTGCCGAGCCCGTGCGCCCGGCGCGCCCCCCCAGCGCCATCACATTTGGAGGCTATGCCGCCAACGTCGCCGGCAAAGTCATGTTCGGCGCCACCTACGCCCCCCATGATGGCGACACCCCGGTCACAGCGTCAGACCACGACAATCAGTCCAATTGGGACATGCTCAAAGCGAATGCGCCCGCGTGGACCGATCGGCTGGATCGCGCCTCGGTCACAGGGCGAGCGAGCGTGCGCGCAACGACGCCCGACCGATTGCCTGTGCTCGGGCCGATGATCGATGCCGATGCGTTTGCGGTGAGGTTTGCAGGTTTGCGCACTGGGATGCGTGATCAGAACGAAGAACCGGCGGCGCTGCATCCCCAACTTTATGTCTTTGGCGGCTTGGGCAGTCGCGGGCTGACCTTGGCGCCGTTGCTCGCCCAGGCCCTGGCGGCCGAGCTGTGTGGCGAACCTGGAATGCTGGAGCGCGGCGGCGCCATCGCCATCCATCCCGCCCGCGACCTGGTCCGCGCGCTCAAGCGCGGCCAAGCCTAGAGATGTCTCCTACAGGCCGAGGCGCACCAACTCTTCGGCGGCCGGCTCCAACTTCACAATGCTGGCCGACAAAACCGAGCCGGCGCAGTCGGGACCGCCGAGCAACACCTGGGCCGGAGCCCGCCAATCCATGTCGATCTGCGCCGGCCCCATGCAGGCCCGAACCAACCAACTCGGCGCTTCAGGTTCGCTGTGCGACGCGCGTTCGGCCACCGGCACATAGCGCACCGCATCTTGGGAGGCCGCTCGGGATTGGGCGCCCCAAACTGCGCCGATCAACACGGCCCCGAAGACCATTCCTGCTGTCAGCGCAATGCCTCGTCTTTTGCCAAACATGGCTTCCGTCTCCCCTAGGGATGCGTCAGTCGCCCCAATGATCTTTGTGGTGTCGACCGCCGCGATTTCGATCCAACCGACTATTCAATTTCGCGAAACTGCCTGCGCAACTTCCACTCTTCGGACGTCACGACCTGTTCAATGTTGGCCAGGCGCTCATTCATGTCGCGAAACCGGTACTTGATGTTTGAGAAGGTCATCTCCGGGCGGCGCGACACGCCGCGCCAAAACTGATCTTCCTCTTCCGACAATGGCTGCCGCAACGTCCGGGGCCGTGTCGGGATCACGAAGGCTGCGATGATGTAACCGAACAACACCCAACCCGCTGATACGAACAATCCAACAACTGTAGCAATCCGAACCAAGGCGACATCGATATTGAAGTATTCAGCTAAACCCGCACAAACACCCGATATGACACCGTTTTGCTTATCGCGATATAAGCGACGTGGATTTGGTGATGAGGAAAAATCATCGTCTGTCATGCGTCTTCCTCCAATCAGGAGCCTCAGCGTCAAGAATAGCTTCGAGAGCTTCGATACGCCGTTCCATTTGTCGAGCCGATCGCCATAAATCTTCAAGCATACGCTCATCATCTGGCTTCAACCCGCCCATCGACTTCCACTTCGTGATATTGCCAAGAATGATAGCTGGCAACACAATGAAGAGTGAAACAATGGCCACAATACCAATTACGAATTCCATATCCCCGTCCATCACGACTGCTCCTACACTGCGCTAAGTCTACTCATCCTCAGATCGCGGCGTGGGACGCGGCGCTGGACGCACGGTGGCTTGCGGCCTTGCGGCGGGACGAGCGCCGCCACCGGACTTGCGACGCTTCAGCTCTTCAAGCTCCGCCTCAACCGCATCGGAGGCTTCCAGTTCGGCAAACTGGCTTTCCAGCGACAAGCTCCGGCCCAGATCATACGATTCCGCGCGCGCTTCGAGCTCATCGACTTTGCGCTCAACGACTTCGTAGCGGGTCAAGGCATCGTCGATCTTGCGATCCGACACACGCTCACGCACGCGGATACGATCTTCGGCGGTCTGCCGGCGCATCGCCAACGCTTTGTGCTTGGCCTTGGCCTCTTCAAGTTTGGTCTGCAGTTTGGTCAGGTCATCGTCCGCTTTCGCGATCGCGTCTGAGACCAGCTCCAGTTCCTTTTCCAAGATCTCGGCCGAACGCAGTGCTTTTTGCTTGGCGGTCAACGCGCCACGCGCAAGGTCCTCACGACCCTTCTCAAGAGCCAATTCAGCCTTCGAATCCCACTCAACCGCGGATGTCTGATATTCTTCAAGTTTCCGGGTCAGTTCTTTTTTGTCGGCAATCGATCGAGCAGCGGCCGTACGCACCTCAACGAGCGTATCTTCCATCTCTTGGATAATCAGCCGTGCGATCTTTTCCGGATCTTCAGCCTTTTCCAACATCGCGTTGATGTTGGAATTGATGATGTCGCTCATCCGTGAAAAAATGCCCATAGTATCTCTCCTGTGTTCTCGTTGTTGTCCGTGGATCAGAGAAGGAAGCCGCCGATCACAAGACCGGCGATGAAAAAGCCCCAGCTTTCTCTTGGCCTCGCGCGCAGCCATGCCAAAAAGGCATCCGACCGGCGCGCCCAGGGTTCATCCTGACGGGCGCGTTCGCGGCGTTCGCGGGCCAGTTCTTCGTAGGGATCGTATTTCACCGTGTGCTTCCTTCTCTGTGGTGCGTCCGGGACGTTTTCGCCCTCGGGCTGCTTGCGAGCCTCGACCGACCGGCTCACCACTCAGTCAGCAAGCAGCGTGCCAGTTTGGCGCAAAGTGACGAAATCCCAGCGGGGACAAAGGGTTTGACCGATTCATGCTGCAAACACCGACTTGCAAAGTTCGGCGAATTTCGCCAAAACTTAGCCGAGTTGACCAATTCCTTTTGTGTGACACGCCATGCCAGCCCGTGAACCCGCCGCCGCTCCACCGCCGCTAATCGGCCAATCGCCAGCATTGCTGGCGGCGCTTGAGCACGCCTCGGCCGCAGCCCCGCTCGACCGCCCGCTGCTCATCATCGGTGAGCGCGGCACGGGTAAGGAGCTCGTCGCCGCACGGATTCACTTCCTCTCCAGGCGGTGGGATCGCACCTATTTGAAGACCAATTGCGCAGCGCTCTCAGAGGATCTGTTGGAATCCGAACTGTTTGGGCACGAGCCCGGCGCGTTCACCGGCGCCGCCAATCGCCACATCGGCCGGTTCGAACGCGCTGACGGCGGCACGCTCTTCCTCGACGAAATCGCCACGGCATCCGAACGCGCCCAGGAGAAAATCCTCCGGGTGGTTGAATATGGCGAGTTTGAACGTGTTGGCGGCGCCATCACCATGACCACCGATGTGCGCGTGGTCGCGGCAGCCAATGTCGATTTGCCCGCACGCGCGCGCGAGGGCCGGTTTCGCGCCGACCTTCTCGACCGGCTCTCATTTGACGTGGTGACGTTGCCGCCCCTGCGCGCCCGCTGGGAGGACATTCCGGTCTTGGCCGAGCATTTCGGCCGCCGCATGGCGAGCGAGCTGGGCGCCCCCGCATTCACCGGATTTGCGCCCGAAGCCATGAACAGGCTGCTGGGTCACACCTGGCCAGGCAATGTGCGTGAACTGAAGAACGTGGTGGAGCGCGCCGTCTACCACACGCTGGCCCAAGATCGCCTGGCCATGGACCCCATCAAGGACATCGTGCTGGACCCGTTCGCCTCGCCTTGGCGACCGGCTGTGGAAATCGCCGGCGAACCCAAAGACGAGCCGCCCGCGCCGCCGTCGCAGCCGCCACGCGAACCCTCCGGCTTGGACAGGCCCAACGCCGCCACAACGTTCACCGACGCCACGACGGCGTTCGAAGTCAAACTGATCACGGACGCCCTGAGCGCCTGTGGCGGCCACCAGGGTCGTGCGGCTGAACGCCTCGGACTGAGTTACCATCAGCTGCGCGGCCTGATGCGAAAACACGACGTCGCAGCCAAGAGGCCGGCGCCAAGCGCCTAGCTAAGCCGCATCGCGCGTCGCCGCTGACGCCCCTTTGCGCAAACCTGGAAAAACGGTGTCGTAAGCATCGTGCACCTCGCGCAGCCGAATGGGCTTGGCGATGAAGCCGGCAATCCCAAGTCCCTCCAGACGTTCACGCGTCTCAACATCGGTGAGCGCCGATACAACATACGTGCGCGCCAGCAAATCATCGTCCTTGCCGCGCAGCGCCTCCAATACGCCAAACCCATCCAAATGGGGCATCATGAGGTCGAGGAACACAATGTCAGGACGCCGCTCACCCATGGCGTCGAGCGCCTCAACGCCATCGTTCGCCAAGCGAAATTCAGCCAAATTGGTCAAAGCCACTTCGAGAATGCGGCGATTGATTTCTTGATCATCGACGATCAACACGTCGGGTTTCATGCCTGCTCCTGACTGTTGACGCACAAGGTGGGCGTCGCCTTGACCGAATGCGAACACAATCTCACCGTATTCGTTAAAGCTCGCTAAGCGACGGACAATTTTCGCAAAATGTCATGCCGACACCGTGCGCCCAGGCCGCGAAACAGCCCGCCCGAGTGCGAGCGCGTTACTCAAAGGTTACGAATACCACCGACTTTCGAGGCAAAACCACAAACGAGCCGAAAACCATGCTTCACAAATATTTAACTCAATCCATCAAATGAAGTGACGAAGGCAAACCGCCGGAATGGAATCATGTCGTCACAAGCAAATCACTTTGGCAGTTCTGGTCTGTCCATCCATTTAGCGCGCTACGCGCCGCTGATCGCCCTGGTGTTGGCCGCCGGCTTGGTTGTGGCGTTCGCCGCCGCGCTGCCCACGCCTTCCGAAGCGGCGACCGCCCAAACGGCGTCGGGCCCGCCCCTTGGCGCATCCGCCGTCGATTCGCCCCTCGCGCGCTTGCGGATCGCCCTCACCGCACTGGCCGCTGCACTCGTTGTGCTCGGTTTCGCCGCGTTCATTGTCACCGACTGGTTGATCCGCACCCCGTTGAGTCGCCTCGCCGCCGCCCTGCGTAACGCCACCAATGACACCAGCACCGTCCAGATGTGGGGCCGCAACCGGCGAGATGAACTCGGCGAATTGGCGCGCGCCGCTGAACACCTGCAGTGGGAGCGGGTCGAAGCCTCCGCCGCAACCGCCGCCGCGACCCTTGAAACGCACATGGAAGCGCTCGAAGACGCCTCAAGCAAAGCCGTGCGCCAGTACGAAACCGTCGCCAAAAACCTCACCGATTGGCGGACCGACGCCCAGAGCGTGCTCGACCGGCTCAACCAAGCCGCAGACAAGCTCCACCAAACGCCCGAGAGTCGCGAAGGGCTGCAGCCCACATCCGACACGGCCAACGCCAGCGACGATCTCACCCAAGCGACCAACCAATTGAACGCCGCCCTCGAGCAGGTCAGGGCGATTCAACGCAACCTCGCCAACCGTTCGACCCCGCCCATCAGCATTGACGCCAACGCGCTCGCCACACGCATCGCCCCAACCGTGGCGCGACACACCGAAGCCGCGTTGCGGCCGTCCATCGATCGCCTCGACGCCTCCTGTCGACAGGTCGACCAAGCCGCTCAAAACGCGCCGTCCGCTGAACGCGCGTTCGAGTCGGCCTGCGCTGAACTCGCCCAACTCGTTGACGAGGCCACACAAGCCCACCAAAGCGTGTCCGACTCGGCAGCCTCGCTGTTTCAAGACACAGCGCCGATCGGCCGCCTGGCCGCCATCGCCGCAGAGTTCGACGAACACACCGGACAGCAAGCCGCTGCCGCCCACGCCCTCGAAGACATGCGCCGCGAACAGGCCCAAACGCTGGAAACACTCCGATCTTTGGTGGAGCGGTTCGCCTCAGCGCCCCAGACCGAGGCCGACGCCGCCACCGGACCCGAGCGCCAGCCCGCCCCGCGTCCGTCACCGACCAAGCCCGTCGCCGAACCCATCCAGCAGCCCGCAACACCGCGCGAATCCGCCCAGAAGATCATCCAAGCCATCGCAACCTTGCACGGTGACCCCCCCGCCCCATCAGAGCCCGCGGACCAAACCCATGGCGAACCTGTGGTGCAAGAACGCGTCCCCCTTGCCGGGATCTTCTAGCCGTCCCGCTACACCCCCATGTGCTCAAACGGTGCGGCCTGCGCCTCCAAAAACGCCACCATCGCGCGCGCCGCAGCGCCAAGCCGCCGCCCGGACGGCCACACCACATCATAGGTCCACGTCAGCGCCGTCCCACCCCCGGCCATCAAGGGCGACAAGCGCCCCTGCGCGACCGCATCATAGGCCAAGGTCCGCTTGACCAACGCCAAACCGCGCCCTGCAACAGCGGCGTCCACCACCTGATCTGAACCGCCAAACCGGTCACCGCGCGCGGCGTCAGGCCGAGCCAGCCCCCGGCCAGCCAACCAACGCGTCCAATCCGGCGTCCCCGGGTCACCGCCAACGCTCACATCGTGGATCAAAGGCGCGGACAAGAGAATTCCTTCAGTGTCGAGACCCGCCGCGCGCCATTGCGCAACACGTTCGGGACTGGCCGCCGGTTCTAAGGATTCTGACAACAGCCGACGGCGTTCCAGCGCTCCGGCGCCAACGGGCTCAAACCGAACTTCAAGTTCGACCTCAAAACGTTCAATGGCGCCGCGCCCGCCCGTCGCGATCAACGAAACGGAGAATTGCGGATGCGCCTCTTGGAAGGTCGCCAGTCGTGGGCTCAACCATTTGGCGGCGAAATCAGCCGGCGCGCCCACCCGCACATGGTCGTGGTGTACGGCGCCAGCCAGGGCTTCACCCGCTTGGCGCATCCGATCAAAGGCGTCGCTCAACGCCGGCAACGCGGCGGCCGCCTCATCGGTCAGCTCAACACCGCGGGCGTGGCGGCGGAACAAGCTCACGCCCAGCAACGCTTCGAGCTGGCGAACGTGCTGACTGACTGCGCCAGCAGTGACATGGAGTTCGTCGGCCGCCCTCGCCAAACTGCCCAAACGCGCGGCCGCCTCAAACGCGCGCAGAGCGTTGAGGGGGGGCAAACGCCGCGCCCCGCCCGTGCGGTCCTGATCAGCCATGTTCTCATCGTCCGTTCGGTCCAGAGCATGAGAAAATCTCTCGTTTGGGCGCGAAGAGCAAGACGCGTGAGCCGGACGCCCTGCACAAGCGCACCCACCTACGCTAGAGCCAACACCCCAAACCCATCACGGTGCACACCCTCACAATGCCCAACCGCAAGACACCCCGTCCAACGATGACGCTCCGCACCTATTGGCGCTGGGCGCTCACACGCATGGGTGTTTGGCTTGGCGGTTGGTTGACGGCGGCGCTGATTGTCGGCGTGGGCCTGCGCCCGGTGTTCGACCGCATGATTGTCGGCGGCGAGCCGCTGACCGGTCCGGTGGTGCAGTATGGATTGCCGCTGTTGTTTCTCGGCGTGCTCATCGGCATGGCGTGGCACATCTTGCCGCGCGCCAGCGACGTGGACGAGCAAGACGACGGCCCGTCTTAGCGCCGCCGAGCGCAGCGATCTGCGGCGCCCCAATTGCCAAAGCCCCGATCGATGACGCAATCTCTTGCCGAATTCCGATCCAACGCGCTCGCCAAGCCCGAGGAGTCCGAGATGGTCAATCGCCCTTCCGCTGATCGCCGACCCGCCGCCAGTTGGGGCGCGCGCCTTGCTGGAGCGGCTTTGGCAATGGCGAGCGTGGTCGCGCCGACCGCCGCCCAAGTCGACCCCTTCCGCCCGCTGGACGCTGAATGGCCGGCCCCCAACGAAATCCGCACTGGCGCAGGCGTGCCCGGCCCTGAGTATTGGCAACAAGAAGCCCATTACGTGATCGATGTGACGTTCAACGAAGCGGAACGTTCACTCACGGGCGAATTGACGGCGCGCTATGTGAACAATTCGCCAGACGCCTTGCCGTTCATTTGGGTTCATCTGGATCAGAACCTGTTCACCGATGACGGGCATTTCCTCGCCATCCAGACCAACAATTTCCTAACCCGCCGAGGCCAGGGCATCACCAACGGCTCCATGCCGCTCCACCAGGTTCGCCGCCTCCAAAGCTTTGATGACAACGACTACGGCATGACGCTGACCACCGTGAGCACAGCCGACGGGACCGACCTCAACCACACCATCAACGGCACCTTGATGCGCGTCGACTTGCCCGAGCCGCTTGAGCCTGGCGCCGAGACGCAGATCCGCATCGCCTGGAGCCACCACCTTGTGAACACCGTGGCCCTCGGAGTGCGATCGGGCTGGGAGGAGTTGAACGACGGCGTGCTGCTCATCGGCGCAGCTCAATGGTTCCCGCGCATCGCCGCCTACACAGACGTGCAGGGGTGGCATGTCGATCAGTTCCTCGGCGTCGGCGAGTTCAACCAAGACTGGGGCGATTACACCGTCAACATCACCGTGCCGGGCAACTACATCGTCGCCGCCACCGGATCGCTCGCCAACCGCACCGACATCCTGACCCCAGCGCAAGAGGAACGTTGGCAAACCGCACGAGACGCCGAACGCCCCGTCATGATCGTGACCACCGAAGAGGCCGCGCAAAACCGCCGCGCCTCGGGTGTCTCGCCGCGCACCTGGACCTTTGAAGCCGAGGAGGTGCGCGACTTTGCCTGGGCCGCCTCGCCGTCGTTCAAATGGGACGCCATGGGCGTGGGCCAGAGCGAGGTGATGGCCATGCCGACCACGCCGGCATTCGACACCATGGCGATGTCGTTTTACCCCGATGAAGGCGATCCCATTTGGGGCCTGTTCGCCACCGAGGCCATCGCTCACACCTTGGAAGTGTTCTCAGCCTTCAGCTTTCCCTATCCCTATCCGACCGCCCAAGCCGTCAACGGTCCACGCACGGTGGGCATGGAATATCCGATGATCTCCTTTGACGGCGTGCGTCCCGAAAACGTCGTGATCAATGGCGAGCGCACCTATTCGGCCGGCGCCAAATGGGGGCTCATCGGTCTCATCATCCATGAGACGGGCCATTTCTACTTTCCGATGATCGTGCAAAGCGACGAGCGGCGTTGGTTCTGGATGGATGAGGGCGTGACGTCGTTCTTAGAATCCATCGCCAACATGACCTTCGACGAGCGTTTCCCGGAAAGCGCGCGCAGCCGGCGTTCCGTCACCGGTCTCGCCCGGCGCGACGACCGTCCGCTGATGAGCATGTCCGACAGCCTTACCGGCGTAACCCGTGGCAATTCGTACGTGAAAACAACCACGGCGCTGCATGTGCTCCGCGAGCTGGTGCTTGGACGCGAGACCTTTGATCGCGCCTTCCGCGACTACGCCAACGCTTGGATGTTCAAGCGTCCCGAGCCGTCGGACTTCTTCCGCGCCATGGAAACCGGGGCCGGTGAGGATCTTGATTGGTTCTGGCGCGCATGGTTCTACACCGCCGATCACGTCGACATTTCGATTGACGATGTGCGCCGGTTCCAACTCACCGCCGGCGATCCGCGCTTTGAGGCGCCATTTAACGCCGCCGCCCAAGACGAAGACCAACTCTACCGGTCGTTTGACGAGCGCAACGCCGAAGACGGCGTGGTCACACGCGCCGAGCGCCGCACGCACTTGCAGGACTTCTATTCCACCGTCGAGGAAAACCTGATCACCAACCAGCAGGTCCGGCGGTTTGAGGCCCGTCTCAACCGCCTCGACCGTGAAAATGAGGCCGCGCTCCGCCGCGCCTTGGATGAAAACAATTACATCCACCAAGTGACCTTCACCAACCATGGCGGCGTGATCTCGCCGCTCCCCCTGGTGTTTACCTTCGAAGACGGCTCAACCGAGACCGTGACGGTGCCCGCCTATGTGTGGCGACGCGAAGCCGGTCCCACCATTGAGAAGCTGTTCGTCCACGACCGGCGCGTGGTGTCAGTCACCCTCGACCCCGACCATCTGACCGCCGACGCCGACATGGAAAACAACACCTTCCCCCGCGAGATCCGCGACGAACTGATGCCGGTCAACACCGGCGGCGGCGGCGGGCGCAACCTCATGCGTGAGGTGCTGCAAGAGCGAGGCTAAAGCGCGCAAGAGCCATCAGGCGCAAAGGTCGGTCATCGCCGGCTTTCCTTGGCCATTATGGGATTTCCTCGGCCTCAAAATGGTGAGAACATCGTTAAGCTATTGCCGCCGCGGTAGGATCGAGGCGGCCATCGGAGGCGTGATGACGCACCCCACCAAACACCCCCGGCGCCTGGCGGCGTTGGGCCTTGGCGCCTGCCTATCGTTGCTCTGTGGGCTGACAATAACCCCAGCGCACGCCCAGTCCTCGGGCGACACCACGCGCCTTTCCGCCGCCGCCCTGGCCAGCGAGTATGCGGGCGCTTGGAGCGAACTCGAGCCGGGCCTCGAACTGCGCGCCTTTCAAGCGCCGCAAGCCTCGCCCCACGGCGATCAAATGATTGTGGCGCTGCGCATCGACCCCGAACGCTTTGCCTTCCGGCTCCTGATCGCCGACGAGCTGGACGAAAGCCGGATGTCCGCCGCGCGTTGGGCTGAGCGCTACGATCTCGTCGCAGCGACCAATGCCGGCATGTTCGCCGCCGACGCCGCCGCCAGGCCCGTCGCGTTCACCCGCGCCGATGGGCGGACCGTCAATCCGACGGTGAGGCGTGACAACACCCTGTTCGCGTTTGCCGGCCAACAGGCCGAAACACCCGACGTGCGCATCATCGATCGCGAATGTGACAACCTCGACGCACTGATGCCCGACTACCCCAACCTGCTCCAGTCCATACGCATGATCTCATGCGACGGGCGCAATGTTTGGACCCAGCAAGACCGCATTTGGAGCACCGCCGCCTTGGCGACCGACAGCCAAGGGCGCATTTTGTTCGTGCACGTTAGGTCACCATATTCTGTACACGACTTAATTGCCATGTTGCAGGCGTTACCGCTCGACATCGAGCGCGCGATGTATCTTGAGGGCGGCCCTGAAGCCACCGTGTACGCCCGCACGAGCGACGTCGAGCTGGAGCGCTACGGCAGTTTCGAGACGGGGTTCTTTGAAAGCGACGGCAACGGCTATGCCTGGTCGTTGCCCAACATCATCGGCGTGGTGCGCCGCGCCGACAGCGACGAGGCGACGCCATGACCGAGACCCTCAACGTCCCCAGCCTTTCAGCTCTGGATCCAAGACCCGAGGATCCCTTGCTCGGCTTGATCTCCGCCTTCGCCGCCGACACGCGACCCAACAAGCTGGACCTTGGCGTCGGCGTCTATCGCGACGACGCCGGCGCCACCCCCATCATGGCCGCCGTGCGCCGCGCCGAACAGCGTTTGGTCGAAACCGGCGAAACCAAGGCCTATGAGGGTCCACGCGGCAACATGGCGTTTGCCCACCAGCTTGCACAAATGGCGCTTGGCCAAGGGGCCGATCAGTGGGGCGAGCAGCTGACCGGCTTCGCCACGCCGGGCGGATGCGGGGCTCTGAGCGTCGGTTTCGCAGCGATCGCCCGGGCCAATCCCAAGGCTCAAGCGTGGATCAGCGATCCCTTTTGGCCCAATCACCCACACCTCATCAGCCAGTCCGGCCTCACCGCCCGCCCGCATGATTACTATGACGCCGAAAGCGGGACGGCGGACATCGAGGCCATGTTTGACGTGCTCACCAACGCCAAACCAGGCGACGCGATTTTGATCCAAGGGGCCTGCCACAACCCCACCGGCGCCGACCTGACCGCCGAAGCCTGGCTCCGATTGGCGCAGTTTGTGACCGAACGCGGGCTCATCCCCTTCATCGACATCGCCTACCACGGCTTTGGAGACGGCCTGGACGCCGACATCGCGCCCGTGCGCGCCTTTCTCGAGCGCGTGCCCGAAGCGCTGGTCTCCTATTCGTGCTCCAAGAATTTCGGACTGTATCGCGACCGCGCTGGCGCGCTGTTCATCAAGACCGAGACCAAGGCGGCGGCCGACCGCATCGCCAGCCACATCGCCGACATCGCCCGCGCCAGCTACTCCATGCCGCCCGCCCACGGCCCCGCTGTGGTCGCCCTGATCCTGCAAGACAAAGAGCTGCGTCATGAGTGGGAGACAGAGCTCGGCGCCATGCGGACCCGCATGGTCGATTTGCGCGCCCACCTTGCCGACGCGCTGAACATGGCCACACAAACCACGACCTTCGCGCCAATCGCTCAACAACGCGGGATGTTCTCCCTGTTGCCGCTGACCGCGGCTGGGGCGCAGACCTTGCGTGAACGTGACGCAGTCTACTTGCCCGGTTCTGGTCGTATCAACATTGCGGGTCTATCGCCCAGTTCGGTGACGCGCCTCGCCGACGTGTTGCCGAGCGTGTTAGCCTTGGAATGAACGCAACAACCAGAACAATGGGAGGCGACCATGCCGCTTGACGAAATCGTTGACGAGTTTGACTACAGCCGGATTCCCGACCTCACCGGCGCCGTCTTCACCGCCCCCTTGAAAAAGCCGGATCAAATCAGCGCCGACTGGTTGGAGCCGGCCCAACACGCCTACACCGCCGAGGAACACGCCATCTGGGATGATTTGTTCGCTCGTCAGATGGACATTCTCCCAGGCCGCGCCTGCACCGCCTTTATGGATGGTCTTGAGCGTCTCGACCTTGGTCGTGGCGGCGTGCCCAACTTTGATGAGATGAGCGAGGAGTTGCGCGCCATCACAGGTTGGTCAGTGGTGCCGGTCCCGATGCTGATACCCGACCATGTGTTTTACTACCATCTCGCCAATAAGCGCTTCCCAGCCGGCAACTTTATTCGTACCCGCGAACAGTTCGATTACATTCAAGAGCCTGACGTCTTCCACGATGTGTTCGGTCACGTGCCACTCTTAGCCGACCCGGTGTTTGCGGACTACATGGCCGCTTACGGTCGCGCTGGATGGAAGGCGCTGAAATACAATAAGCTCAAAGCCCTGAGCGCACTGTATTGGTACACGGTCGAGTTTGGCCTTATTCGCGAAGACGCAGGCATGCGCATTTACGGCGCAGGCATTCTGTCCGGGCCCACTGAAGCTGTGTTTTCTCTTGACGCCGTCTCGCCCAACCGTATCCACCTGCAAGTCGACCGCGTCATGCGGACGGACTACACGATTTCCGACTTGCAGCCGACCTATTTCGTGATCAATTCATTTGATGAGCTGTTCACCGGTACAGAAAAGCGTCCATTCGAACCGATCTACGAAGCGCTCGGCCCGAGCTTCCAATACGCCAACACCGCTGTGTTGGATACCGACTATGTCTACCATCGCGGGACGCAAGAATATGCGCTACGCGGCGGCTCATCGAGCAACGCCAAACCCGTTTAGGGTCATCGCACAGAGCCGACCGCCGTCGACATCGTGAGACGGCGGTCGCAGTCGCCGCCATGGCCGCTGGGGCTGCTAGGGCTGAACCTGCTCCCATGTCGGCGCCCCGATGAACCAACCCGAGGCGATGAGCGCTAGCGCCCAGAACACCACAAAGCCGTACACCCCTTTGCTCATGGCCGACAGCCCATCAGGCTCCAAGGCGCGCCCAGCGACCACCGGACGCGCCGACAGCAAAACGGCGATAAACAAGACCGCCACAAGGGCCACAGGAGCGGGCACATAAAGCCCAGCCGTGGCGATCGCCAGACTTAAGCCCACCAAAGCCACCACGCCGGCGACGACCATCACGACCAACCACCCACGTGCGGCGGTGACGTCAGCCGCCATCGCCTCCTCTTCACCCTCCATAGCCGGCGGTCCCAACAAGCGAATGGCCTGGAACACCACCACAATGGCGGCCACACCGATCATAGCCCAAACCAAGCCAGCCACTGCGCCCGCGGCGCCCGCGGCGCCGATGAAACTCCAGGCCGGCCATGCCGCAAGCCCAAAGCCGGTAAAGGCCAAGGTCGCCCGCAACCCCGTCTCGATTCCCGCCCGCCAGTCGGTCGTGCCAATCAGATCAATAGGGTAGCGGGCTAACACCGCCGCGCAGACCACACCCACCACCACGAAACCGACAGCGATCCACGCCCCCACACTGATTGCCACAGCCAGGGTCGCCGCCACCAACAGCCCGGCCAAGCCGAGCCCAAAGATGCGCAGATCGCCCGCGGCGAGCCCCACGCCCTGCGCATCCGGATCATCGCGGGCCGAGAGCGCATGGTCCGCGGCTGTCTGAGCCAGCGCCGCCGACCCCAAGGCGGCGAACACGCCAAACCCTACGAGCCAAAGCGGCGCCCGCCCGCCCGCGAGCCCAGCCGCGAACACAGCGGCGGTGGCGCCAAAGATGAGCACCAAAACGCCCCAATGGCGGAACGAACTCCAAAGACTGCGATAGTGAGCCAGTTGGCCAGGCTGGGAGAGAAGGGACATAGCGCAATTCCAATCAAGCCAAATTCAGAGCCGACGAGACGCGCACACTACCGGCCGAGGCGCGAAGCACAACAGTCGCTCCGCCACCATCCCTCCCCCGCAAGCGGCCGGCCCGCAACGCCGCGACGTTCGCGCAAGTCCATGATGGGCTCAGCCCCAACCATGGCGGCAGGACGGCGGCGTCGGAGCAATTAAGGAAAAAATAAGACAAAATCATGACCTGGCCACGCTTACTTAACCATGATTTGCGATGGATTGCGCGGAAGCGAGAGGGATCAAACATCATGCGCCAGTCCGCCAAACACAACAAAAGCATTCGCAAAAACACCACCGCCATTGCACTGATCAGCGCACTTGGATTGGCGGCCTGCAGCAGCAGCACCGTCGAAACCGGCGAACTCGGCCCGAGCCCATCCCCGCTCCCCGCGCCCGCGCCCGCCCCAGCGCCCGCGCCCGTGGGAACCACATTCGCCATGACAGGCGCGGCGTCCAAGGGCGTCATTCTTGGCGGTGCGGTGCGCGTTATCGATCCCTCAGCGCCCGGAACGCCCATCCTCACCGGCACGACATCGGCGACGGACGGTCTGTACACCCTGTCGCTGCCAGACACCCAGAGCGTCTCCAGCCCGCTCTTAAAGGTCACAGTGAGCGGTCAAACCGGCGCGCTGATGATCTGCGACATTGCTGAGGGATGTGGCGACGCTATCTCGTTTGGCGATACCTTCCCCATCGGCCCGGGCGTCTCGATCTCCGCCATTGTCCCCACGCCGCAAACCGGCATCACCGACACGGTCAACGTTACAGCGCTGACCGACCTAGCGGCCCAGCTGGTCGAAGCGCGTGCTGACAACGCGCCGCTGAGCCTCGAGCTTGTCGTCCAAGCCAACAGCCAAGTGGCCGACCTGTTCGGACTGACCGGCGAAGATTTGGCGGACTTGCCAGTGTTCGACATCACCTCCGATGACGCCGCCAACTTTGACGCGAATGTCCTGCGCGCCGCCTTCATCAACGCCGGCGTCATGTCATCGGCTTTCGAAAACAACGCCGACCTTGGCGTCGCCCTCGCCAATTTGGTGGACGCCTTTGTTGAGCAGGACGGCCAGCTGGTGGTCAACGAGCTCACCGACAGTGGGTCCATCTTCAGCCTGCGCGACATCCTGGAAGGGGCGAATGACGCCATCCAGGCCGCAGGCATCACCGGCGAAGCGCTCGAGGAAGTCGCAGCGAGCTTAGCCGGAGACGTCGAATCTGCAGCGGCCACAGCGGCTGGCGTCATCACCAAGGCGCGCCCCTCACCCACAGCGGGCGCCACGCCGCTCGCCCAAGCCAAGGCCTTCATCGCCGACTTCCAACTCGCCAAGGCGGCCATCGAAAACGACCAAACCGTCTCCAGCATCGAAGACTACATCGATCGCGTCGAAGCGGCCGCTGAACTCCTCGAAGTGGACGCCGAAGACGCCCTGGCGTCCCTAGGAGAAGCGCTTGAAGCCGCCGTGGAAGCGTTCAACGCCAATCGCAACGACGGCGCTGTAGGGGCGTTCACGTCCAAACAGGGCCTTCCCGTGACCATCGAGCAAAGCCTCGCCGGCGTGGCGCTCACAATCACCGATGCTCAGATCAACAGGGAGACCGTCACCCTGTCGGTCCTCATCGACGATCAAACCACGCCGATCCGTCAGACCGAGAACGGCCTTGCTCCAATCCTGACTGATCTGGCGCAAGGCGATGTCACCATCACGTTCAGCGGCATGATTGAGAACGCAGCCCTTGAGCTGGCGATCGCGGATGGCGAACTGCTCGTCAACGATCTTGATGTTGTCTCCGCACGGGGCGCGTTGGCCAACCTGGACATCGCAGAGAGTGAATTCACCATCGCTGATCTGGCGATCAGCATGAATGTCGAGCTCGAGTCCCTCACCGAACAATCGGACCTCACATTTGACGGGCGTCTCAGCTTGGATGTCACCAGCTTGGAAAGCGCGAGCACGCTCGTACTCCTGACCGATCCGTCCGATGACGATCTGATCAGTTTCACCGCCAAGGCCGAAGATATCGGCGCCGAGATCGCCACCACGCGCGCCGCACTCAGCGGCGAGGTGAGCGAAGGCGGGCAATCCCTCGACATCACCTTAGCGATCGACATTCAAGGCGAAGAGCTTGTCTCGGTACAACAAACCGAGGGCCGCACCTGGATCGACAGATCGTTCAACGCCAACACAGGCGTGCTCACAGAGGACTTCCCGCTGCTCTCCGAGAGCTATGGCGGCCAAGCCGAATTTGTCACCATCACCGAGTTTCTGACCTTCCGCAGCGAATTCACCGACAATGGCGGCGACTTGGTTGACGCCAACAATACGGTCCGTGCGCGCTACGTCATCACCGATGAGTCCGCGCCCGTCTTCAAGTACACCCAGTTCAACCCGGCATTTGAGGGCGGCGAGTTCACCTGGTTCGCCCAAGCCGACGGCCTCAACACCGTGTTCCAAACGACCCCAAGCGGCGTCGCGCTTCCCGAGGAGGCGACCGCGATTGACTATCTCAACGAAGGTCTGCGCCTCGACCTCGATGAAGCGAGCCTGGTGTGCGCTGATGACGAGCTGTTGATCGTTGAGCCGGCCTTCATTGGCCCTGTGGGGATCGACACCGAAGCCTTTGTCATCGCCCCTGAGTATTCGTGCGAGACCTTCGCCCTGCAACGTGACGCCAGTCAGTTGCTTGATGGCTTCTTCAAGGCGTTCACCGGCGACGGCGAGGGCGCGGATCTGGCGGCCAAAGGCACGTTCGCAACCTCCGCCCGACAAGACTTCGCCGGCATTGACCCGCAGGATCCAGAAGTCGAAATCGCCTTGTTTGGCGCCTTTATCGAGCGTGACGATGAAGTGGGCGAACAGCGCGTTGGCCGCATCCGCCTCTCGTTCGCGGGTCGCAAGTTCGAGACCAACGCCGCCGCATTTGGGTTCTTGGACGCCCCTGAAGGAGCGATCTGGATCCAAAACCAAGACAACGTCATCGTCAACTACATCGAAGATGAAGAAACCGGCGCCATCATTGGCAACATCTCAAAAGACGGCGCAGTGTTGGGTAACATCGAAGAGACCGGCAACGGCATCCTCACAGTAACGTACACCGACGGCAGCTTCGTCACCATTCTGTAGTTTCGTCGCAGTCTTTCGGGAGCAACCGAGCCCAATGCTCAGGTTCTGTACACAGCGGTGCATGAACACGCTCAGCGTTCTGGCAGTCATGGCGGCGGTTTCAGAACCGGTGTTGGCGCAGAATGCTGAGGTGTTTGCCGAAGGACAATCGTTGTCCTACTCGGACAGCTATCCCGTCAGCGCGTTTTTTGACGGCCTTGAAGGCCAGGACTTCCGACCGGGCGGCGACACGAGCTTCACGCACAATGTCGCCGCAGGCGGGATCCGCAACCGCCACTTCGAAGTCGCCGCGATCGCTCGATACGACTACAGCGTTGACTACACGCCCGACGCCGCCTTTGTGCTCGATGCCGTCGTCAATGAAGAAACGCCTGCTGACGACGCCGAGCACATCGCCATCGACATCAACCACGTCGCCTCGTTCGGCCTCCGCTTGGGCGTTCGCGGCGAGGTGCTCCCGGGCCTCGAAGTCGGCCTGCGGGTATCGGGACTGTATTCGGAAGTCAACTTTGATGGTTACTTGATAGGCAATGCGTCAGTTGACGACGGCTCACTAGATTTTGATTTCACCGCCGAATACATCTTTAGTGATGACTTACTCTTCGACCGCGCTGTTCAGCCTCCTGAGGGCTATGGCTACGCGGTCGACGCCAGTTTGGCCTGGCGACCCCATGACCGCGTCCAGGTGCAGCTCGACATTGTCGACCTTGCCGCTGCGATCCACTGGAACGACGTCGCCTACACCTATGTTGACGCGACGACCAACACGGTATCGGAGAATGCCAACGGCGGGTTGAGCGTGCGTCCAACCCTTGAAGGCCGCCACCTGCGCGGCGCCTACACCCAATCCCTTGAGCCGCGCGCCACGGTTCAGTTCGACGCCGATGTCTCCGACCACTGGAGCCTGGTCCAAGTCGGGCGCGTGGTCCAAGACGTCGCCTTTGCCGAAACGGGGCTCTCGCGGCGCTTCGGCGACACAGCCCACGTCACCGTGTTGGCCGAATGGCGCACGGGCGCGCTGGGGGCCTCGTTCGGCTGGCGTGGCCTGGATTTCACGCTGGTCAGCGATTCAACCGATCTGGAAGAGGCGCGCTACCTCCAGGCCAGCATCGCTGCAAAGTTGGCCTTCTAAACACCGCCTCTAACGTTCACCGTCGGGGCGGCGCGCGCCCAATCAAGTCTTCCTTCACCACAGTTTGCAATCGTGCTGCGAAAGCTCGCGTCGCGATGATATCATCTTCAATCCCCCTAAAGAGGATCACACAATGAAGGGCGCGCTGTTCGTTCAACTCATCGAAATGGCCGAAGAATCCCTTGGAACCGAAGCCGCACACCAAGTCTTGGATTCGACAGATCTTGCGTCAAACGGCGTTTATACATCAGTAGGCTACTATCCATGCAGTGAATTCATCACCCTGGCTGAAGCGTTTCGCCAAAAACTCGGTTGCGACATGGACGACTTGCAACGCCAATTCGGCCATTGGGTCATCCGCCATTTCCAATCCGCCTACACGCCCTTCTTTGAGAAATTTTCGTCCAGTTTTGACATGCTGGAAGCGCTCGAGACGGAGATCCACAGCGAGGTGCGCAAACTCTATCCCGACGCGGAGTTGCCAACGTTTGACACAGAACGGGGCAAGGACGGCGTGTTGACCATGACCTACCGATCGTCGCGGCCGCTGATTGCGTTTTGCCGCGGTATGATTGAGGGCTGCGCCAAACACTTCGGCGAACACATCGATATCGAATTCTCAGACCGTTCCGACGCCAATGGAACGTGTGCGACCTTTATCCTGCGCCGCGTCCACGGCGTGTCCACGGCGGCTTAACGACGGGCCGGCCCGATGACCCCCTTTGAGCGAGAACGCCAAGCCCGACGTGAAGCTGAACGCCTGCTAGAACAAAAGGCGCGCGAGCTGCACGAGCGCAACGAACTGCTGCGACGCCAAGCCGCCGAGCTTGAAGCGCTGAAAGACCAAGCCGTGCGCGCATCACGTCTCAAAACGACGTTCATCGCCAATATGAGTCACGAACTGCGCACGCCGATGAACGCCATCATTGGCTTCGCCGAAGCCATTGCGCACGAAGACGACATGGCGACGGTCCACCGCCAGGCCAAACGGATCATCGAGTCAGGGACGTCCTTGCAAGATGTGCTCACCAACATCCTAACATTCTCAGAGATCGACTCCGGCTCGATCGCGCTGACGGACCGTCAATGTAAGATCGCCCAAGATCTCACCAATCTCTTTGACTGTTTTTCCCCGCGAGCCAAAGCCAAAGGGCTTGCATTCAAGCTCAACATCGACAGCAACACGCCCGATTTGTTGGTCCTCGATATTGAAAAGTTAAAACAAGCGGTTGGTTGCCTGCTCGACAACGCAGTCCGGTTCACCCAAACCGGATCAATCAGCGTGACGGCGCAGGCCCGCCCGGCCGCCCATGGCTGGACACTTGCCATCACAGTCGCCGACACAGGACCAGGCGTCCCCTATGACCGCCAAACCCAGATCTTTGAGAGCTTTGAACAATCAGACACGTCGACCAAGCGAGCGCACGGCGGCGTCGGTCTCGGGCTCCCGCTCGCCAAGGGCCTGGCCATCGCCATGGGTGGCGACATCGCCCTGCAGAGCGAGCCTAGCGCGGGAGCGGCGTTCACCCTCACCGTGGCGGCGCGCTGCGCCACTGAGCGTCGCCAGACCTCTCGCACGGCGAGCCAGGTTGAGGCGCCCTGCGCACAAGACTGGAGCGCGCTCATTGTCGACGACAATCCAGTCAACCGGATGATCCTGCGGGTTGCCATCGAAAAGTCGGGCAAGCGCTGCACCGAAGCCGGCAACGGGCTCGAAGCGCTTGAGATCCTCGCCGCCGGCGCGCCCGTTGACGTGGTGCTGCTGGACATGCACATGCCCACCCTGAACGGCTGGGAGACCATCGAACGCATCCGCAACGCCGCACACCCGTGGCGCGACGTGCCGGTCATCGCGGTCACGGCCGACCAATCGCTGGCCCAAGAACCCGCATACTCAGCCCTAGGCTTTGATGGATTTGTCGCCAAGGCCGTCAAACGCGACGTCCTGTTCAGCGAAATCAAGCGAGTGATCGAAAGCGCGCACAAACGCCAACACAGCCAACCTGCCGCGCTGGGTTCATCAAGCCGCGCCAACCGCACCTAGACAGCGTCCGCCCCAGCGTCACGGCCATGGCGTCGACGTCGCGCGGGGCCGGTGGTAAGGCTGGAGCCATGCAGGGCCAAGCCGACATCACGCGATTGCTCAACGCCTGGTCACACGGCGATGAGGCGGCTGGCGAAGAGCTTGCCCCCCTGGTGTACGAGCACCTGCGCGCGCGTGCGCATCATCTGTTTCGCGGCGAAAAAGCCCAGGACATCCTCCAGCCCACCGCCCTGGTGCATGAAGCGTTCGCCCGCCTCGCCGGCGTCGACGTGACCTGGCAGGATCGCGCGCATTTCTTGGCGCTCGCCTCACGCATGATGCGACGCTTGTTGATCAATGAGGCCAACGCCCGCCTGGCTGACAAACGCGGCGGCGCCGCCGTGCGCGTCGCCCTGGTCGACGACAACTTGCCAACCCCGGAACAGGACGCCAACGTCCTCGCGCTCTCCGAGGCGATCACCAAATTGGCCAACGTCAAGCCCGCCCAGGCTCAGCTGATTGAACTGCGCTATTTTGGCGGCTTGTCGATCCGTGAACTTGAAGAAGTCACCGGACGATCATCGAGCAGTTTGGGACGCGACCTACGGTTTGCGCGCGCCTGGCTGAGGGCGGAACTCACAGCCGACTGATCGATTTGCCAACAGCGTCCTGCTACAATGTAGAATGGAGACGCGGCGATGACACCAACACTCTGGCGAACGCTCGAAGATTTGTTTCATCACGCCATTGCGCTCGATGACGACGCCCGGGCCGCCTTTGTCACGCAATTGCGCGCCACGGACCCCAAACTGGCCGACCAATTGGAGCGCTTGCTCAGCGCCGATCAGGCCGAACACGCGACCCTGACCGCACCCATCGCCCAATCCATTCTGGCCCTGGCGGCGGTGCCCGGCGATCCCTGGATCGGCCGGCGGCTCGGCCATTGGACTGTCATGCGCAGATTGGGCGCCGGCGGCATGGGCGTGGTGTTCCTCGCCGAGCGTTCCGACCAACAATTCGACCAGACGGCCGCCATCAAAATCATGTCGACCCGCCTGCTGGGCTCGGACGGCCATACGCGGTTTCAGGTCGAGCGCCAAATCCTCGCCCATCTTAATCATCCCAACATTGCAAGTCTGATTGACGGCGGCGCAACCGAGGACAACTTGCCCTATTTGGTGATGGAATTCGTCGATGGCGCGCCAATCGACGCGTATTGCGACGACCAAGCGCTGTCCGTGCCCGAACGGCTCAGCCTGTTTTCGAAAGTCTGCGACGCAGTCGATTACGCCCACCGCAACCTTGTCGTTCATCGGGACCTTAAACCCAGCAACATCCAGGTGACGACCGACGGCGAACCCAAGCTCCTTGACTTTGGCATCGCCAAACTGCTCGAGCCGGGCGCCTATGATCTGAGCATCGCCGAAACCGACGCCAGCGGCCGGTTGATGACGCCAGAGTACGCCAGTCCCGAACAGGTGCGCGGCCAGCCAGCCTCCATCGCCAGCGATGTCTACGCCCTCGGCGTGTTGCTGTTTCGGCTGTTGGCGGGCCGGGCGCCCTATGACGCGGCGTCGACCGATCGGCGCGCCTTGGAAAACGCGATTTTGGACACTGAGCCCAAACGGCCAAGCATCGCGCTGGGTTCGCCCCACAAGTCCTCACCCGACACAGACCCGATCTCGCCCGAAGACATTGGCGACCGCAGGGCGACCTCGGTCAAGCGCCTGCGCCGCCGCCTGGCGGGTGACCTCGACAACATCGTGCTCAAATGCCTGCAAAAGACCCCCGAGCGCCGCTACGCCACCGCCCGCGAGCTCGCCGATGACATCGCTCGCCACCTAGATCAACAACCCGTACGCGCCCGCGGCGATCATTGGACCTACACCACAGGTAAGTTCCTGCGGCGGCGCGCGCGCCCGCTTGCTGCAGCGACCGTCGCGGCCACGGTCTTGGTCGCCAGCACCACCTACTACACCGTCAGCCTCGCCGCCGAGCGCGACCGCGCCAACGCCGCCGCACACGAAGCACAACGGGCCGAGGCTGAAGCGGTGCGCGCGGCTGAACGCGCCGCGGCGTCGGCGAAACAAGCTGATGAAGTCTCCCATTTTCTCGCCAGCACCTTTGCGGGCGCAGCCCCCGGCGTAGCGGCGGGCGAGATCATCACGCCTGTGGATCTGCTCAATCTTGGCGCTGAACGCATTGAGACGCTGGCCGACCAGCCCTTGGTGCAGGCCGATCTCTACCGTGTGATGGGCACAAGCTACACCAGCCTTGGCGAGTACAGCCGCGCCAACGCGATGCTCGAACGCTCGGTTGAGATTTTGGAGAGCCGAGACGACGCCGAGCCCAACACCCTGGCGTTGAGCCTGATTTCGCTGGGCCAGTCGCGCAACGCCGTCATCAGTCTAGGCCTGAACGAAGGCCCAGCCGAACCTGGGATCGATGACATTCGTCGCGCGCTGACCATCCTTGAAACCGAGTTTGGTCCCGACGATTCTCGGCTGGTCTTGCCGCTCAACGCCTTAGGCTCTGCGCTGTTGAACGCCGGTGAAGCGGCCGAGGCGCTGCCGCATTTTGAGCGCGCCGAAAGCCTGGTTCGCCGCTCGGCCGGTCAGGCTTATGATGACATCATCAACCAAGCGACCACGTCTGCAACCCGCGAACGTCGAACACGGCCAACGATGGTCAGTTTCGAAGATGACAAGGGCGTGGCCGACGCCGTTGACCAATTGATTGTCAACCTTCTGGACATGAAGGCGATCGCCTTGTTCCGGCTGGGCCGCGCAGACGAGGGCCTGCGCGCGTACGAGGAAGGCGTCGCGCTGGCCGACCCCGTCCTTGGGCCCTACGACGTCAGCACCATCAATATCTTGGGCAATTACAGCGCCGCCCTTCAAAGATTCTATCGCTATGACGACGCCTTTGCGTATGCCGCCGAGACCGTCGCGCGGGCGCGCCACACCTTCGAGCCGGGCCATCCCGAACTGATCTGGCAGATGCGTCATCTGGCCTGGATGGCCATGCGATCATCGGGGAACCTAGACGCCGGCGATATGACGCTGGACGAATTGGAGACCATGCTCGCCGAGCACCATGGCGAACACCCAAGACAAACCGTGGCCCAAACATCCTATCGAGGCTATCTGCATCTGCTCGCCGGCCGGTATGAGGAGGCCGCGCGCGAATTGGCCGCGGGGCGTGCGCTCGGGCTAGAGGTCGCCGGACCCGATGATCGGTGGACCCTAGAGAACAGCCTTTACCTGGGGGTCGCCCTCGCCCGTCTTGACCGGCTGAGCGAAGCCGAAGAGCGCTTAGTCGACGGGTTGACCCGCGCCAGCCCATTCGGCTTTCGCGGCTTTCACAGTCGCGCCGAACTGGGCAACATCTATAGTCGGCAGGGCCGGATCGACGAGGCGGAAACGCTGCTGGGCGACCTGATCGCGGACGTTGAGGACCGACATGGCGCCGACGCGCCCCAACTGGCGGAGTACCTGCCCTTCCTAGCCCAACACGCCCGCCGGATCGGCGACCTTGACCGCGCAGAAGCCGTTGCGCGCCGGGCCATGCAGATCGGCGCCGACACCATCGCCGGCGAACATTGGCTCACAGCGCTTGCCGAACGCGAGTACGCCTTGGCGCTCCACGCCAACGGGCGCATCGATCTCGCCAAACGCCACGCGCAATCATCGCGAACCACATTGGTCGCCACCTTCGGCCCTGACCATCCCATCCTTGCTGAACTCGACGCCGTGCTGGCTGGCTAAACGCGCACAGCTCATCCCAAAACTGGGTGGCGGCGGCCCGGTTGTGAGCCGCCGCCACAATCCGCACTAGGTCGCCGGGTCGGTTTCATGGAAGGTGTAGTACGTGCGACAGTCTGAGCGCGCTCCCTGGTGGCGCGTCGAAATGTGATAGGAAAAGCCGTTCTGTGACCGGGTCTCGCTCTCGGCCCAGTCACGCACATCCAACGTGGTCCAATGGTGGGTGCCCAAATGATCATCCTCCACACCCAACAGATCAGCGATCACATCGCCAACCGCGTCGTCGATCAACTCAGCCACCAAATCAGCCGGACCAGGCCCGCCAGCCGCGGCGGGACTGTAGCCTGACGACGAGCTCCCGCCGCTTGCGCTGGCGGCCAGCAAGCCCAGCTGGATGGCCAAAGTCGTCGCCGCCTTCACGTCGTCGCGGCCGCCATCCTTCTCCCAAAGAATCACAGACATATCGACGACGCTGTCAGGTCCAACCCAGATGCGCCCGCGCCCACGTTGCGATCGGTAGCCCGGTCTGACCTCCTCAAACACGGCGTTGCGAGACGGCTTCTCAGCCCCCACCGCCGCGACGCCGCGTCCATAGACGATGGTCTGCACGCGAAGTTCGCTCGCCGGGTTGAACAACGCGTCAGGCGTGTCGTCATTGCCGATGGCGCCGCACCAAATGCCTTCAAAGCGGATCGCCCAGCGCCGTGCAGCCTCGCGTTCTTGGCGTTCGCGCTCGATCATCTCATCGCGCTCGCGCGCCCACTCCCGCGCAGCCCGAGCAACATCGTCATTACCCGAATACCAGCTCGCAAGCCGAAAGTCGGATTCAGCGCGGCGGTCTTGCCCCAAAACCGTGTAGGCCAATCCGCGATTGTTCAGCGTCACCGGATCGTCCGGATAGAGACGAAGCGCCGCCGTGAAATCAGACACAGCGTCTTGCAGCCGCGCCCGCGCCCACGCGTCCTTGGCGTCGGGCCAGCTTGCTGCTTCATAGTGGGCCGTCCCGCGCACTGCATAAGCGAACGCACGCACGACATCCGGGGCGACAGTGTCGGACTTGATAACCAAGGTGCAGTGGCGTTCCTGCCGGATGTAGTCATTGCGGCTGAACTCGCATTCATCCAGCCAGTTGGCCACCTTGGTCGGCGTTGCTTGCAAATAGGCAAACTCGCTCGGCATCAGAACCGAGCTGGCGCAGCTTGCGAGCGCCAACGCTGCGCAGAGGGCCCCGCCAGCAGCGCGACGGCCAAGCCGTTGACCGGTCGTGTGTGTTGATCCGTGCATTGGGTTCTCCTTGGGATCAGATGTGTGCGGTTGACGCAGGTCGGCGCCCGTGCGCCTCCTCAGGAGAACAAGCAGGTTTGGCCCGGCATTCAGCCCACCCCCACCGCTCAACCGCGCAGATCCGTCATGGCCCAGCTGGGTGAGCGCACCGCGTTGATGTGCGAATCCGTCCAAAAATCGGTGTCAGCACGTGCACATGAACCATTTGGAATGAGGATCAGTTGATGTACGCCAAGGTGGGATGAGGGATGTCGCACCCCGATCAGCGGGCGGCGTCTTGACCATGCTGGCCAATCGCTGGCGACGCCGGCCCGCATCAACGCCTCCCAACACGCCCAGGACATGACCCGGCAACCCCAAGGTCAAGCCGGTGGCCCAACTGGACCAGACGCCGTCAGCAGCGAGTGAATTGGATGAAGTGCTTAATCACGGGGATAGCCGGCTTTATTGGTTTTCATACAGCCAAACGCCTTGCCGCAGCAGGTCATGAGGTGGTGGGCCTTGACAATATCAACGCCTATTACAGCCCCGAATTGAAACGAGCGCGGCTCGCCCAACTTCCAAGCTCAGTTGCGTTTCATAAGATGGATATTGCCGAAAACAGTAAGGTCATGGATCTGTTCCAAGCTGAACAACCCGACGTTGTTATCCATCTTGCAGCCCAAGCCGGTGTGCGTCATTCGCTTGATCAGCCTTTTGACTATGCGCATTCCAATCTACTGGGGCATTTGTCGATTCTGGAAGCATGTCGCCATCTCAAAAACCTGTCCCACCTCGTTTATGCTTCTTCCAGCTCAGTGTATGGCGGCAACACGCAAACGCCTTTCCGTGAAAGCGACAAGGTGGACGCCCCTGTCTCGTTATACGCGGCGACCAAACGTGCTGATGAGCTCATGAGCTCAACCTACGCCCATTTGTATGGCGTCAATCAGATCGGCCTGCGCTTTTTTACTGTCTATGGTGAGTGGGGGCGTCCAGACATGGCGTATTGGATTTTTACGCAAAAGATCTTGCGTGGCGACCCGATTAAAGTGTTCAATCATGGTGACATGCGCCGAGACTTCACCTATATTGATGATATTGTCACCGGCGTCGTGGCCTGCGCCGAAAAGCCACCACAAAACGAGCCGTCACAACGCCCACACACGGTCTACAACATCGGCAACAATCAGCCCGAGCAGCTGATGACGCTGATCACCACCTTGGAAACCCTGCTGGGCAAGCCAGCCATCAAGCAGTTCGAACCCATGCAACCCGGCGATGTCCATGAGACCTACGCCGACATCGACCGGTTCCAAGCCGATTACGGCTTTGCGCCAACCACCGCCCTAGAGGTCGGCCTGGCCAATTTTGTATCGTGGTACAAAGAGATGCACGCGCTGACCGACGCAGTCTAGCCACTCCCCGCGAACATCGTTCAATGACAACTCGCTCAAGCAAAGAGCAGGGACAACAGGCGATCCGAGCCAGGCCCGACGATCACCCAAGCTGCCGTTAGGAGGACTCACCGCCCGCAGGGGGTCGCTCAGCCGCGCCCTTAAGCCTCATCGTGTCCCGATCGTACTGACCGGCCAACTCGTCCATACAACTTTGCGACCAGAGCGGCACACCCGCCAGATAGCCGGCCCGCCCCAGCAGGTGAGCGGCGATGGGAGCGGTGAAGAACAAAAACACCAGCCCGGCGATCGCGCGTGTGGCGACCTCCAATGATTGGGCCTCAAGCGCGACGGCCGCGAGCACCAACCCTGCGCCCAGCGTGCCGGCCTTGGTGGCGGCGTGCATGCGCACATAGAGGTCGGGTAACCGGGCCAGGCCCACGCCAGCGACCAGCGAGAAGAACGCGCCGATCAGAATGATCACCCCGCCGATAAACTCGATCATGACCGATCCCCCAAAGTCGGGCTCGGTTCATCCGAAGAGGACGACGCGTCACCGTTCTGCGCGCGCTGTTGCGCGCCGCGATAGATGTAGCGGGCGAACGCCACCGTTGCGAGAAACCCAACCAGCGCCAACGCAATCGCGACATCAAGATAGGCCCAATCTTCAGTCTTCACGGCAATCACGCCGATAAAGCCGATGCCGAGGAGCGCCAACATGTCCAGAGCGACGACCCGATCAGCGAAAGTGGGGCCGCGCACCAACCGCAACACCGTCAACAGAAAAGCCACCAACATCGCACCAATGGCAATGTTGACCGACCAGCTGAGGAACGTCTCACCAAACTCTTGCATGGCCTCAGTGCAATGCCTCCTTGATGCGCCGCTCAAAGCCGTCCTTGATCTCAGCCCTCAGGGCCTCAGGATCGCCCACATTCATCGCGTGCACGTACAACGTTGAGCGATCCGTCGACACATCAACGCTCAGCGTGCCCGGCGTCAGGCTGATGAGATTGGCGAGCAGCATAATCTCCACATCATTGTCCACATCAAGCGGCACCCCAATGATCGCCGGACGAAAGCCCATGCGCGGGCTCAGGGTGTCACGCGCAACCCGGAAGGCGGACAAAAACAGCTCCGACAAAAACAACCAGATCAGCCGCACCATCCGCGCTGGCCTGTTGAAGTTGCGGGCGTCGAATTGGTTGCGCACCAACCAAAGCGAGATGAACCCCAAAACAAAGCCGAAAACCAAATTGCCTGGCGCAAAGCTGGCCGTCACCGCACCCCACACCAGCGCCAAAACCAGGTTGAGCAGGAACAAGTTCATGGTGTTGCTCCTCCCTCACCGAGCACGGCGTCAATGTAAGGGCCAGGCTCAAGCAGTTCCCCGGCGGCTCGGGTGGCCGCGTCTACGATCGGCGCGGAGTAAAGGCCGACGACCAGCGTCAGCACGGCCAGAGCGGCGAGCGCCGAGTTCAGCACCGGCTGCAGCCTGACCGGACCAGCCGCCCCCTCAGCCGGCGCGGGGCGCCAGAACACCAGTGAGAAGGTGCGACCGACGACCAAAAGGGTCAAAAAGCCCGAAATCAGGATGGCGGCCACAAGCGCGGGCGCGTCAGCGGCAAGACCCGCCTGCACAAGATACACCTTGGGCCAAAAGCCCGCCAAA
This sequence comes from uncultured Caulobacterales bacterium, assembly GCA_964483775.1. GTDB lineage: Bacteria > Pseudomonadota > Alphaproteobacteria > Caulobacterales > Maricaulaceae > CAZADA01. Next base: position 908 of record CAZADA010000006.1, on the reverse strand, counting down.
GGCGGAACGCCGGCCAACGACAGGCCGACAAACAAGAACGTCACGCTGAGAAACGGCGCTCGTTTGTAAAGCCCCGCCAGGGAATCGATGTCTGCGGTTCCCCCCGCGCGCGTCGCCAAACCGGCGGCCATAAACAAGGCTGCCGACACGATGATGGAATGCACCACATAAAACAGTGCGCCCAACAATGCGGTCTGGCTGCCAATGGCGAGGCCGGCGATCATCACCCCCACCCCGCTGATGACGGTGTAAGAGATGAGCCGGCGGATGTCCGGTTCCGCCAAGGCGCCCAGCGCGCCGAGAACCATCGTGGCGATGGCCGCCCACACCATGGCGTCGCGCGCCAAATCCCCGTTCTCAGGAAACACGATCATGAACACGCGGATGAGCGCGTAAACGCCGATCTTGGTCAACAGCGCCGCAAACACCGCTGAAACCGTGGGGAGCGGCGTGTGATAGGCGGCCGGCAACCAGAAATAGAGGGGAAACAACGCCGCCTTCATGCCCAACGACACCAAGAACAACAGCGCGATGGTCTCCACCGCGGCGTCATTGTCGAGCTCGGCGACGCGCACAGCCAGATCGGCCATGTTGAGCGTACCGGTCATGCCGTACAACAATCCGATCGCGATGAGCAGGAAGGTCGTCGCCAGCAAATTCAAAATGGCGTACTTCACAGCCCCATCGATCTGCTCGCGCTTACCGCCAAGCACCAACAGGCCAAACGACGAAATGAGCGTGACCTCAAACCAAACATAGAGGTTGAAGATGTCACTGGTGAGGAACGCGCCAGCAACGCCCGTCATCAACGCCAAAACGAGTGGAAAAACGCCCGCGCGCCGGTGCTCTGACGCGGTATCGGCTAGGCTGTAAATGACGATGATCAGCGCAACGAGGGTGGCGCCGCC